>DATKWX010000084.1:0-4568 GCA_035529355.1 Bathyarchaeia archaeon | reverse complement strand
CCAGTTGCCTAACATTTCAAAAAAAGTGGTATGGCGGTTATCGCCAACTTCTTCAATATCTTCAGCTCGAAAACTGGGTTGGGAATTAACTAGTCTTTTTCCCATTGGATGAATTTCCCCTTTTAAATAAGGAACCAATTGTTGCATTCCTGAGCTGGTAAAAAGAGTAGTGGGATCATTTTCCGGCACTAAAATAGCCGAGGGAATTTTTTTGTGTCCTTTGGTAACATAAAAATCAAGAAATTTTTGTCTTAACTCAGCACTAGTCATCAGTAAAATTTTAGCAGATATTGAAGGTGATTTACAGCTTAGACCCTATTTACCTAAACTTTTGCCTTTTCGGGTAAAAAAACGGCGTTTGCTTTTTTTTGGCCCCTCTTTTTCATTGACAGAAGCAGCTTTTTTGTATTTTTTAGCTTTAATAAAAGAAGGAAAAGACGCTTTTTCTTTCGGGTTTACCTCATCTGCTTCTTGGATTTCTTCTTCTTCAGAATCTTTAGGAGTAGGAGCTTTTTCTTTTTTGAAAAAATCCGATACGGTTTTGAAGAATTTTAATCCTTTTTGCAAACCCATGATAAAATCCGAAGCTTCTTCAATCGGTTGGGCAACGGCTTCCGAAATCCGGCCACTATCAGTTAGAATCTTGTTTACTTTCTCGACTGTTTTTTTAAGTTCTTTTAAGATCTGAAAAACTTCAAGACCAATAATAAACAAAAGAATAGTTAAGGTAGTGATAACAAAAATAAGTAGAATTTGAATTGGGTCAATCATGGGCAGGTACCTCAAATTTAAAATTATAAACTAAAATCTTGTAACCTAAATTAACCTTAATTACGAAATTAATCAGGCATCATGGTCATTCTGAAGCCCTGAGATAAACTCAGGGATAGAATCTCAACTTAAGATCCTATCGGTCACTATCGTTTCCTCCAGGATAACATAATAGGTTGGGTATTTCGTAACTCAAGCTAATTATTAAATTTCTAATTGGCTTTGTCAACTAGCTTCACCCGGCGTTCTATAATTGTTTCCTTACCTTTACGATTGACGGCTTTAACTTCAATATTATTTTCTCCCGGTGCTAATTTAAGTTGATAGGTAAAATTTCCCTTATCATCAACATCGACAAGTTCGGCATCAACGTAAACACTGGCTTCTTTGGTTGCTTTACCTTTGACCAAAACTGTTTTGTCCTGGAATTCTTCATTTTCTGAAGGTTTTTCAAGGACTAGTTTGGGTGAACAGAAAAAGTTTTTTATTTGGAAACAGAAATAAGCTATAAACACCGTCAAAATTAGGCTGACAACTAAAAATATCATTAGCCTGGGTGACCAGGTAAACCCTTTTTGGATCAATGACTTTTCTATTCCCGGAGGAACAATTTCTGTTTTTTCTTTTTTTTGCCAATCTCTTCTGAAAATAGCAATCAGTTTTTGAGAATCTAAATCCAAACTTTTGGCATAAAGCTCAATAAAACCTTTTACAAAAGTAGCAGGGGGGAGGAAAGCATAATTATCACTTTCCAAGGCCTTAAGGTTTTTTTCAGGAATCTTAGTTTCTTTTTGAATTTGCTTTAGAGTTTTTTTCTTTTTTTTTCTTGCTTGTTTGAGGATTTGACCAACACTTTTCATTAAAGTAGTTTTTTAAATACCTGTTTATTCCTGTCTTTGACTGAGGAACTCTTCAGGGTTTTTAATCAGAACATCTCTTGGTTTAGAACCTTCGGCCGGACTAACAATACCTGCTTCCTCCAGCTGGTCTAAAATCCGGGCTGCTCGGGCATAACCGATTGAGAGTCGGCGTTGCAGAAGAGAAGCTGAAGCCCGATCATATTGGCAAACTACTCGGACTGCTTCATCAAAAAAGTCGTCGGTTTCATCGCTAGCGTTAGTCCCTCTCTCTCTTCCCGAAAAATGAGCTTTATACTTATCAATTACTTCTTCAGTATAAACAGGCGAGACACCGGTTTCTCTTAAAAACTTAATTAGATTTCGGATTTCCTGATCAGCGACAAAGGCACCTTGGATTCGGGTCGGTTTGGCCTGATCCGGAGGAATATAGAGCATATCGCCTCTGCCCAAAAGTTTTTCCGCCCCGGGCATATCAATAATTACTCTTGAGTCAACCATGGAAGAAACATTAAAGGCAACCCGACAGGGAATATTGGCTTTAATCAAGCCAGTAATAACATCAACGCTTGGTCTTTGGGTAGAAACAATCAGATGAATTCCGGTAGCTCTGGCCATCTGGGCAATTCGGGTAATGGTATCTTCAACCTCAGACGGAGCGAAAAACATTATATCAGCCAGTTCGTCAATAATGATAACAATATAAGGGATTTCTTGAAAACCAGAAAGCTCATTAAAATTTTCAATATTCCGAGCTCCATTTTCGGCAAAAAGCTTATACCGGCGCTCCATTTCGGCAATGGCCCATTTTAAGGCAGAAACTACTTTTTCCGGTTCAGTAATTACCGGAGTTAAAAGATGGGGAATGCCAGTATATTGGGTTAATTCTACTCTTTTAGGATCAATAAGGATTAGTTTTACTTCATCAGGTGCAGTTCTGAAAAGAAGAGTGGCAATGAAGGAATTAATGGCGACACTTTTTCCTGAACCAGTCGAGCCGGCGATTAAAACATGGGGCATTCTGGTAATGTCAGCGACGATTGGATTTCCAGAGACGTCCAATCCCAAGCCGACTGTCAGTTTTGATTTTGATTTTTTCATTTGTTCTGAGGAAAGCATTTTTTTCAAACCAACAATCTCCAAGGAACGGTTAGGAATTTCTACTCCTACCATAGACCGGCCCGGAATAGGAGCCTCAATTCTAATCTGTCCCGTGGGAGCAGCTAAAGCTAAGGCCAGGTCATTTGATAAAGCGGTGACTTTAGAAAGTTTAGTCCCTAGAGCAATTTCCAGCGCATATTGAGTTACCGCCGGGCCACAGTTAACCTCAACTACTCGGGCTTCGATGCCAAAACTTTCTAAAGTCTGTTCAATAGTTGCCGCATTTTTCTTTAAGTCACCCCGGTCTGCTTTTTCAGAGATAGAATCGCTTAAAAGAGATAAACTGGGATATATCCATTCCTTTTGCGGTTTCCCCGGTTGGTTACTTACCAGCCGAGAAGATAAAGCCACTTTGGCTGATTTTTGCACTTGCCCTTTTTCTGGTTCAGAAGTTTTTGTTTCCAAGCCCTTAATTCGAACCGGACTTTTTTGGGGTAAAGCATATTGATCTTTGCCTTTTGTTTTAATTAAAAGGTTTAAATTTTGTTTTAAGAATTTAAGAAGGCTGGTAGTGAACAAAAGAATTTCTTCAAGTGAAGTTTCAAACAGAACAACGAAACCAACGAAACAAGAACCTAAAAGAATAATGGTTGCCCCAAAACCGGTAACCAAAGCAGCCATTCCCGCCCAAAGCTGTAAACCAAGTAGTCCATTTCTGGCAAGACCAATCAAAGAAAAGAAAAGGAGTAAAGCGCCGATAAAAACATTAGGTTTAGCCAAACGCCAATTTAAACGTGTTAACATCAGGCCAGCAGAGAGAAACAAGAAAGGCAGTAAAAATGTTCCCCAACCAAAAAGTCTTAGTAAAAAAATATTCAAAGCAATCAATAGGTTACCTTGTCGGGCAAAAGAAAGAATAATCAAACCAGCCAAGGCCAAAATGGCAGTGCTGGAGATACTATAGACAGTTTCTCTTTTAAGTTTTAGTTTAAAAGGTTGTTTACGCAACCCTTTTCTTCTTCTCTTTCTTCCCATATTTTATTTTACTACAAGCTCCTGTTTTGGACTAAATTCAATTGGTTGTTTTTCTTTGGCGAAAATCACCTGATCTTCTTTATAGTTCATCTCCGTGGCCAAAAGTTGATAACTGCGCATATGGCGAAAATCACCGCCGATAGGCAAAAAATATTTGGGTTTGACTAGGGCAAAAAGCATTTTAATATCCTCGGCGGTTCCATGTCCGGAGACATAAAGATTTTCTTGAATTTCGTAATAATAAATGGTAGCACCGATGCGTGAAAGATTATTAATCATTCTGTTGACATTGCCAATTACTCCAGGCGGTGAAGGATCGGCCGAAAAGATTACCACGTCCTTGCTTTTAAGTTTAATCAAACGATGTTTGTTTTGAGAGATTTTTTCTAAAGCTGATCCGGACTGGGCGTAGCAACCGGCAGTAACGAGGGTAATTTTGGAGAAGGGAAAATGCTTGATTTTTCGCGCAGGGATAAGGTGCTTTTTATATAAGGAAAAATAGCCGAGACTTCTGGAAATTTCGGCACTCTGTTCAACTGAGCGACCTAAAAAAGCGATTTTCCTGCCGGTTCGGATGGAAGCGTTTATCGCCTGGCGCATCCTTGAAATATTAGAAGAAACCGTGGTGATCAAAACTAAACCAGCGGTTTTATTCATGATTTTTTCAAAATTTTCTTCAATTACCTTTTCTGATTCCGTATGTCCGGATTTGGTGCTTCCCAGGCAGTCGGATAAAAGCAACAACGGTTTTCTTTGGCCGGCTAAGAAGGCTACTTTTTGCATGTCAAACGGTTCTTCATCTAC
>DATKWX010000083.1:0-3462 GCA_035529355.1 Bathyarchaeia archaeon | reverse complement strand
GCTGTTTTTTGTGGAAGCGAATCGCATCCTTATGCAGTCAAACCTACCGGCACGATTCTGGGAAACATTTTAGGTATAGGTAATGACTATTATTGCGCTGATCTTCAGTTTGCCTGTAAAGCGGGAACTGCCGGCTTGCAGATTGTGGGAGCAATGATTGAGGCGGACATGATTGATTATGGTTTAGTGGTAGGAACGGACAAATCCCAAGCAAGACCTGGTGATGCTTTAGAATATACGGCTGCCTCCGGAGCTGCCAGCTTTGTTTTAGGACGAAAAAAAGAAGAGATAGCGGCTGATTTAATCATGACTTCCAGTTTTAGTTCCGATACTCCTGATTTTTGGCGCCGTCAAGGTTGTGAATTTCCTGAGCATACCGGCCGATTCAGTGGTGAACCGGGCTATTTTTATCATCTTAAGCAATGCCTGAAAAACTTTTTTAAAAAAAGCAAAAAAAGACCGTTGGATTTTGACCATGTTGTTTTGCATATGCCTAACAATAAATTTCCTTTAAAATTAGCCGAAGAGTTTGGTTTTGATTTTGCTTGTTTTAAAACAGGCTTAATTGTGGCTCAATTGGGTAATTGTTATTCAGCTTCTTCTCTTCTGGGTTTGATAGCGGTTTTAGAACAAACAAAAGCAGGAGCAGATATTCTTTTAGCTTCTTATGGATCAGGAGCAGGGAGTGATGCTTTTTGGCTGAAAAGCAAGCGGCCTTTGCTTGAAAAAAGGGCATCAGGAAAAAAAATTAAAGATTATTTTTCTTACGGAGAAGAAATTGATTATTGCCAGTATTTAAGAAATTATCAAGTTTTACCTGTCTAAAGATGAAAATAGCGGTTTTAGGCGGATACCAGACTAAATTTGGCGAACTTTGGTACAAAAGCCTTGAAGATCTGATTTTTGAGGCTTGTTTGGGAGCGATTAAAGAAGCGGGAATTGACAAAAAGAAAATTGAGATTGCTTTTGTAGGCAATAAACTTAGCGGTAATCTTTCCAACCAAAATCATCTGGGAGCCCTTTTGGCAGAACTTTTGCAAATTAATATTCCCGTTGTCAGGACCGAAGCTGCCTGTGCTTCGGGCGGGATGGCTGTGGCTCAGGCATGTTTGGCTATTCAGTCAGGCCAATATGATTTTGCCCTAGTAGTCGGAGCGGAAAAGATGACTGATTTACCAGCAGAGCAAGTTTCTTCTGGCCTAATGAGTGCGGCCAGTTTAGCAGAACAACAGAGCGGTTTTTCCTTTGTGGGTCTATATGCTTTAATGGCCAAAAGGTATCTTGCTGATTTTGGTTGCCAAGAACAAGATTTGGCTCAGCCAGCGGTAAAAAACCACTGGCATGCCAGCTTTAACCCGAAAGCTCAATTTCCTTTTCCTTTAACTATAGATAAAGTAATGGGGAGTTCCCTTATTGCCGAACCACTAAGACTACTTGAGTGTTCTCCTATTTCCGATGGCGCCGCTGCTTTGGTTTTAGCTAACCCCAGAAAGGTTTTTTCCGAAAAACAGGTTTTCATCAAAGCCAGTATTCAGCAAAATGACAGTTTGTCTTTATGTAAAAGAGAAAAAATTACCGGAATTAAATCGGCAAAGATGGCGGCAAAAAAAGCCTATTGTCAGGCAGGCCTAGGACCTCAGGACTTATCGTTAATTGAAGTTCATGATTGTTTTTCCATTGCCGAGATAATTGCCTTAGAAGATTTGGGTATTTATAAAACAGGAGAAGCCTACCTGGCAGAACGCAATGGTGAGGTTAAACTCGGAGGGAAAAGACCGGTTAATCTTTCCGGCGGTCTTAAGGCTTGCGGTCATCCGGTTGGCGCTACCGGTGTCAAACAGATAGTAGAGATTGTTAACCAACTTAAAGGTAGAGCAGGAAGAAGACAAATGGTCAATCCTTTAGTTGGTTTGGCTCATAATGTTGGCGGTACGGGTGGAACAGCCATAGTTCATATATTACAGAAATAGATTATTAAAAACTTTTTTATGCAAAGTCCTATAGTTTATTGGCGAGAAAGAAAAAAAGAATACCGATTTTTGGATAGAGTGGGTAAACTTGTCAGTTTTACCAAGATTTTTAATCCGCCGGCGGGGTTTGAACCTTGGCCGTATTATTCTGCTATAGCCGAGTTTAGAAATGGTCTCAAAAAAACCGGACAATTGGTTTTAGAAGGCAAAAAACCCAAGATTGGCGGAAAGGTTTTAGGAGTTATAAGAAGAATTGGTTTACAGGATAAAAGCGGAATTATTAACTACGGCATTAAATTTAAACTCTTATGACAAAAGTAATTAGCGTTGACCAAAATGATCGTTTTTTGGGTTTTGAAGATAAGATAAAAGTCCATCAAGGGAAAGGGATTTTGCACCGCGCTTTTTCTGTTTTGGTGGTAAATAATAAAGGAGAAATTTTGTTGCAAAAAAGGAGTAAGTATAAGCTTTTGTGGCCGCTTTTTTGGTCTAATACTTGTTGCAGCCATCCTGTTTTTTCTCGTCATCCTGAACTTGTTTCAGGATCTATCATTAGCCAGGCAAAAAAAAGACTTAGAGAAGAAATGGGCTTTACTGTTTCTTTAAAGCCTTTATTTCGGTTTCAATATAAGGCAAGTTATAAAAACATCGGTTCAGAAAATGAGTTAGTAACTGTTTTATTGGGAAAGTATGATGGGCAAGATATAAGACCGGATACAAAAGAAGTAGTGGAATTTAAGTGGGTAAAATATGATGATTTGCTTGAAGATATCGCAAAAAGACAATCTTTGTATACCCCTTGGTTTAGGAAAATGGTTAACAATAAAAAGTTGCGAGACGTAATAATCCGCCAGTTGGCAGATTAGACGTCCCGGAAACGTTTAAATTGTGAAAAAATTTATTTTGTTTCGGTAATTATGCAGGAATTATGCGGAAAATAATTGTATCGGCGCCGGGAAAAATCCATTTATCAGGAGAACACAGTGTTGTTTATGGTCAGCCGGCAATTCTTTCAGCTATAGACAAGAGGTTATTTATTACTTTAAAGCAGAGAAAAGACAAGTTAGTTAAGACTAAAGATGATTTAATAAAATTTGGGCTTGAAAAAATTTACCAGTTGCTTAAAAGGAAACTTCAATCGGGTTTTGATTTGGAAATTAAATCAGAAATTCCGGTGGGTTCTGGTCTAGGTTCTTCAGCAGCTTTAGCCGTAGCCTTAACAGGAGCGATATTTAAGCTTGAGGAGTTAAAGTGGGATGAAAATTTAGTCAATAAAATTGCCTACCAAATCGAAAAAAAACAACACGGAAATCCTAGCGGGGGAGATAATACAATTGCTTGCTTTGGTGGTTTGCTGAAATTTCAGAAAAAAAAGGCTAAGTTTTCCTTCGAGCAATTAAAGCCAAAAAGCGATTTACCACAATTTTTGCTGGTTGATACTGGTCGACCAATTGAAACGACTGGTGAAATGGTGACATTAGTAAGATCAAAG
>DATKWX010000082.1:0-3792 GCA_035529355.1 Bathyarchaeia archaeon | reverse complement strand
GCCATCATCTTAGAAGCTCTCTGGGCAAGTCTTGCCTCATCCTCATCCCTTAATGTAATCTGGCACTCAAAGCCCTCCTTGGAGTGGTAAACTGTGTTCCAACTTGACCTTGCTTCATCCATCTCTTTTCTCCTTTCTTTTAATTAATACAATCAGTTTTGATTTCTCTTACCATCATGTTTTATCTTTCTGTTTTATTTATTTTTAAAGTTCTACCTTTAACTTAACTTTCCGGTGCGTTCCAACAAGAAGGGATAATTTGTTTAAAATGGCAGTTTCTCCTTACTTTCACTGGAATAGAAGGTGAATTATTATTTGTTTATGTCTATATCAAACAATGATAAAAATCCGATCACCCCCTTTGCCATAACCAACTGGAGGGATATTAAAAAGAGATTTGGAATTAAAAAAAAGAATAGGCGAGGCCATGTGTATATCATTGGGAAGACTGGAACTGGAAAGTCAACATTGATTGAAAATATGGCTATCTCTGACATCAAGGAGAAAAATGGCTTAGCCTTAATTGACCCTCATGGAGATTTAGCTAAAAATATTTTAGATTTTATCCCAAAAAAAAGGATAAAAGACGTTATCTATTTTAACCCGGCAGATATTGATTATCCTATTGCCTTTAATCCCTTAGATAAGGTCCATCCTGACTATTACTTTCTTGTAGTTTCAGGTCTTATTTCTGTCTTTAAAAAAATCTGGTCTGAATTCTGGGGGCCAAGATTAGAGCATATCTTGAGAAATTCTCTTCTAACCCTATTGGAATATCCAAAAAGTACTCTTTTAGACATACCAAAACTCTTAACTGACAAGGAATTTAGAAAGGAGATTTTAGAGAATATTACCAATCAACAAGTAAGAGAGTTTTGGTTTTCTGAGTTTGAAAAATATTCAGCCTGGCTAAGATCAGAGGCTATATCTCCTATTTTAAACAAAGTAGGACAATTTCTAACCAGCCTTCCTCTTAGGAACATAGTAGGCCAAAAAGAAAATACCTTTGATTTAAGAAAGGTTATGGATGAAGGAAAGATACTAATAGTAAATTTAGCCAAGGGTAAGATTGGAGAAGAAAACTGCTCCCTTTTGGGAGCAATGGTGATAACTAAGATTTGGCTTAATGGCTTAAGCAGGGCAGATTTACCTGAGGAAAAAAGAAGACCATTTTATCTTTATGTAGATGAGATTCATAATTTTTTAACCCTATCTTTTTCTGATATTTTATCTGAAGCCAGAAAATACGGACTGAATCTAATTTTTGCCCATCAATACATTGAGCAGCTTGATGAAAAGATAAGAGCAGCCATATTTGGAAATATAGGAACAATTATCTCTTTTAGAGTAGGAGTTAGCGATGCTAAGCATTTAGCCCAGGAATTTTATCCTGTCTTTGATGCCACTGATTTTATTAATCTTCCCAACTATCATATTTATCTTAAACTATTGATAAATGGGGTAACCTCCAGGGCCTTTAGTGCCACTACATTTTCCCCACTTAAAAGAAAAACTTCCTACAGGAAGGAAGTTATTGAGGCATCAAGAAAAAGATATGGAAGGCCAAGGAAGGCTGTTGAAAGGGAGATTCTTTTTCGGGGCTCTTATCAAAATACATTATATAACCAGAGATTTTTGTTCTAATCTACAATCCTCACTTTTACCTAATAAATTTATCCATCTCTTTAAAATAATTTAAACTTAACCATTTATTTTTTCCGAAAAGCTTTACCCATATACTCAATAGAGCAGTATTTTGCTTTTTTATTTCTTGTCTTAAATTCCTTTTTACAAAAATGGCAAACTTTTATTGTTCTGTTGGTTGACATTCGCCCTTTTCAAGATCGCAAGTTCCTTGTTCGCAATAAGTTCCTTTTAGTTCTTGCTCCTCAATTTTTTCATTGTCGCAACCATCGGTACAGGTTCTTGTTTGTTTGAAAATTTGGCCACAGGCAAGGTTCTCCGGAACTACAGGTTGCCAATCACTGCTGCATTGCCAATTTGGTTCGCATTTTGGTTTTTCATTACAAGTATTCTTCTCGCTATCCCAATAACCGCCTGCAGTTTGGCAATCTGTTTCATTTCGGCATAAATTTAAATTATTTGCATCGCATTTTTGTTCTGATTTTTGATTACAAGTATTACTATCCCAAATGCCACCGGCTGTATTACATTTTTCTTCATTGTCGCATAGATTCAAATGAGTTGCATCGCAAATAGGTTCAGCTGGTGGCGGTGGTGTTGTTTCACCTGCCTCGTAGGGAGCCGAAGGCTCTCCTTCGGGGCAAACACCGCCTTCATCTATCTGACCATTACAATTGTTGTCGATGCCATCGCAAACCTCAGTTGTGGGTTGGCAAACAGGTTCTTTAACAATCGGCTCTTGAACAACTTCAACTACCGGTGGTTTAATAACAGGTTCGTAGCCGGGAAAAACTTTTTCCTTGGAGCTCAAAAATTTGCCAAGCAAACCAGCATATTGAACCGCAACCACCTTTTGAGTCAAGCCTTTTTTCTGCTCTATTTCCTGCACTTCTTTTAAATAGGATAACTGATTATCAATCACCTGACCTAACTGCTCGGTAATATAAAGACCTAAATCTTTTCCGGCCAAGGCATCTTTGGGAACATCAAAGGCCTTCTCCTTTTCAACTTCCTGCCAAGTATAATCTTGAAGTGCTAAGGTTTTATAACTATACAAAACATAATAATTTTCATTGTCTTCTGTAATCTTTTTTACCTGTAAGGCAAAATCGAAGTTATCTAAGTCAGCAACTAAAATCCGGCTGTTATCAATCGAACGAACAAGCTCTTCGGTTGAAATAAGGGTTTCTTTAACATCCTCTCTCAACCCAGGGCTGGCAGCAAAAATAACTCCCGAACCCAATAAAATCACACCCACCCCAATGGCAAAGGCATTATGGTATTTTATGAAATTGATTGTTTTTTGCATATTATTTTAGGTGACCTTTATTAATTGATTGAATCTTGCTCGACCTATTTTCCGCTCCCCTCTGCCAATTAACCAGCAGAGGGGAGCTGGGGAGAAGGCTACCGTATTTTTAGGGCACGGTTCCTGCGACCGTAATCACAGAAAATCAGGCCTACGTTTTAAAAGATACCGGGCGAGGCGGGTGCCATAATCGGTATAGCCGTACGTGGCCCAATTGTTATTCCGGGCAAACACACCGGCATTCGTGGTATTATCCCAATTGCCACCCCGTACGACCACGCCACCATACTGGTAGTCGGTGGCCGCCTTTCCCCACTTAATGTTATCATAAGAATAATGGCTCGGTATGACCATTTGGTAATTTTTCAAAAATCTCTTGAGTTTATCAAAAAGATTTACATTTACGCCAATCGCTTTCCCAAGGCCCAAAAATTTGTTTTGGGCCAAAGAATTGAAAACGCTGGAGTTGATTTCATTATGTTGATTGTTGAGATCAATAGCACTCCTGTTGGCCAAAGAAATCTTCTTTTCAAAAAGATGTTTTTGACCCTGGAAAAGGTTAGAATTTTGCTTCGTCTGGCTCATATATTGTCCTTTCTTTCTACAAAAGGATACGAAATTTTGTCCAATGACTTAATCGAACTGGCCAGAATGTTAAAAGGTTGGGAGAAAACTCCGGCAAACCAATAATCTCTTAAAGCCCTAGGAGCATGTCCGAGATTTCATTGTTAAAACCCACTTAAAATCATAATTTCCCGTATTATTTTAAAAACTGAAATTATTTTTTGAAATTATTGCGTAAATTTCTTTATACAGTGGTATTTTTGCCGCTATATAAA
>DATKWX010000081.1:0-3325 GCA_035529355.1 Bathyarchaeia archaeon | reverse complement strand
ACCAATTCTGGTAGTAGCGGCAATTAAGCTAAATTTTGGTAATTCCAGTCTAACGGTTCTGGCCGAGGGACCCTTTCCCAAAACAATATCCAAACAAAAATCTTCCATCGCCGGATAAAGCGCTTCTTCAACCACTTTATTTAACCGGTGAACTTCATCAATAAACAAAATGTCGCCCTCTTTAAGGTTGGTTAAAATGCTCGCCAAATCTCCGCTTCTCTCAATAGCCGGTCCGGACGTCACCCTGATGCCAACACCCAGTTCATTCGCAATCAAATGACCTAAAGTTGTCTTTCCCAGGCCCGGAGGACCATAAAGAAGTAAATGATCTAAAGGTTCTTTTCTTTTTTTAGCTGCCCTAATAAAGATCTCCAGTTTGGCTCTAATTTTTTCCTGACCCTGGAACTGACATAGACTTTTCGGCCGTAAACTTTCAGGCAAAACCGATTTTACTTTCCGGGCTTGATTTTTTTTAGTATTTTTCATATTAAAAAAGTAACCTAATCCATCTATTTTTCTTTTAAGGCCAGTTTAATCTTTTCTTCCAAACTCAAATCACTCTTAATTCCTTTAATTGATTTTTTAATTTCTTCTTGAGAAAATCCTAACCCTTTTAAAGCCTCGATTAAATCGTAATCTGCTTCAGCTGCAAAATCCAATTCCTTTAAACCGCCTATTTTACCCTTAAGGTCAACAATAATCCGCTGACTGCTTTTTTTGCCCAAACCTTTGATCGCGTCAAAAAATTCAACATCGGCATTCTGAATTGCCATGATAATATTTTTGGGGCCATTACTATATGATAAAACATTTAAGGCAATTTTTGGGCCGATGCCGGAAACACTTAGCAAATGGGAAAAAATCTCTTTTTCTTCAGAACGGCTAAAACCAAAAAAATTGATCGCGTCTTCCCGCACTTGGGTATAAACGTAAAATTCTTTTTTCTCGCCTATTTTACACTCTTGCCAGAGGAATGTCGGCACAAAAAGCTGATAACCAACACCGTAAACGTCAACAATCAAACGATTGGTTTCCTTGAATTTAACGATACCTGACAAATAACCGATCATAAAAGAATTTAGATTTTAGAATTTTTAATTAAGAATAAATTTGGATTTTAGAATTTTTTTGACATTCTAGATTCTAAATTTCAATTCTGAATTCTACGTTCTTAATTCTAAATTAACTAAGTTTTAAAAATAACTTTTTTATTTAACTAAACTTCTATTAAAAGAACAGTACGTTAATGCTGTAGCTATTCCGTCAGCCGCATCATCGGGCTGAGGAATTTCGTCTAATTTCAATAATACCTTAACCATTTGCTGAACCTGTATTTTTTCCGCCCTACCATAGCCTACAATAGTGTTTTTAATCTGTAAAGGTGTAAACTCTGCTATTTTGATTTTATTTAAAGCCGCGCAAATTTTTATTACACCTCTAGCCTCGCCAATGGAAAAAGCGGTTTTGGCATTGGTATTGAAGAAAAGTTTTTCCAAGCAAATTATTTCAGGCTTGAATTTTTTAACAATATCTTGAAACTCACAAAATATCTGAAGCAGTCTTGCTTGAAGTTCATTGTTTTTTGAAGTTTTTATACAACCATAAGCTAACAATTCCGGCTCATCTTCTTTTTTTAAAACTCCCCACCCTGTCAATGCAATCCCCGGATCAACTCCTAAAACAATCATTATTTCTATTTTAACACGGAGTAATATTAGGTTGCATTGAACAAACCTATCCGTTTCCTCTCCTGGATCGTTCCCTTATTGTTCTTGATTTTTCTGTTTCTATAGCTTCCTGCAAATTTCTTATAAATTGCTCTCGTGTAATTCCGCGTTTTACTAAATTTTCCTCAATTAAAGCAGCTAAAATTGCATTTCCATAATTTTTTCCCATTGGTTTCCATGCCTCAAAAAAGCTAACAGCATCTGGTCGGCTGTCTTCTAAAAGAGTTAAAGCTAATCGATAATTTCCAATACTTCTATTGGGGGTGTAGAGTTTCATCGACATAGACTCCCATGTCAGCATAAATACCTTGCGGATGTGCTGCATATTCAATTTCTAATGGCATTGGCATATCTGAAGTTGGTTTAAAAGCTTCGTACCTTTCCTGCGCTTCCCTAAACGCCTCTGTCTTTTCATATGCTAATAAAAATTCCGCCATTAGTCTTTCTGATAATGGAACTACTTCTGAAGTTTCAGAAACTTCACCTGTTATACCGCTTTCTGGATCTAAAACGGATTTTAATACCGGTCCATCTTCGATATACCCAATTTCTCCCATATTTTTCCCAATAATTCAAAGCATTTCTAAATAAAAAAATTTAATATAACAAAATACTAAAAAACTGTGAGCCGCCAGGGACTCGAACCCTGCACCTAATGCTTAAAAGGCATTTGCTCTGCCAGATGAGCTAGCGGCCCTGTAAAATTTACTAATTTTACAAGGTAAACCCTGTATTAATAATATAATTTAGTCGTAAACCATGTATTTTTAAAATTAATCCTTTTTATAATTTATAAAATTTTATTATATCTCCCAGATATCCCTGTATGCAAGCTTAAATCCAGCTTGCTTTGCTGTGACCCCAATGGGAATTGAACCCATGTTTTCACCTTGAAAGGGTGGTGTCCGAACCACTAGACGATGGGGCCTTCCATTTTAAAATCCTAACCATTAGTCCCGGCAGGCGTTAGCCTAATCGGGATCCCGCTAGGCTGAAAGCCTACCGGGAACGATGGGGGCCTTTTATTAGATATTTTATCATATCTTATTCTATCTTGTTAATCTTTAAAAGTTCAATTATAATTAAAACAAGTTTATAGAATTAAGCAAACATATGATATGAGCAAAACTAAAGTAATTATTATGGGCGCTGCCGGTCGGGACTTTCATAATTTTAATGTTTGTTTTAGAAACAATCCGAACTTTCAAGTAGTAGCTTTTACCGCCTACCAAATTCCTAACATCTCCGGAAGAAAATATCCGGCTCAACTTTCAGGTAAACTTTATCCAAAAGGTATTCCCATCTATCCGGAAAAGGAATTACCGAGTTTAATAAAAAAATATAAAGTTTATCAGGTCGTTTTTTCGTATTCCGACACTTCCCACGAATATGTCATGCATCGAGCCTCTTTGGCTAACGCCAGCGGAGCTGATTTTGTCCTGTTGGGAACAAAGCAAACTATGATTAAGTCTAAAAAACCTGTGGTTGCTATTTGCGCTGTGCGAACCGGCTCCGGTAAAAGTCAAACTTCAAGAAAAGTTGTCAGAATCCTCAAAAATAAAGGCCTTCGTGTCGTTGCTATTCGTCACCCTATGCCT
>DATKWX010000080.1:0-6337 GCA_035529355.1 Bathyarchaeia archaeon | reverse complement strand
CATTAGCGAATACTCATAAATTCTTCCTTTCCAAATATCAATCGCCCTAAGACCGTGTTTCTTATAAAACTTTTTTCTGAGTTCCTTGACTTTTTCTTTGGTAAAAACACCAGCGCCAATAATTTTCTCTAAAAAAAGTCTCATGTCGTTTGAACTCAAGCTCATGTGATATTGACCATACATTTTTTCCGCTTTGGAAGTAAACCCATACTTGTTTCTAATAGCATTAGCTGGCCAAGGCAGCCAATTCTGCCATTCATCTTCAGCCAGCATTTCCAAAGTCCTACTAACGATAGCTTCCATAATATTATCTGTACTAGGTACCCCAGCACCATAAAGACCTTTATGAATTTCACTTAAATTCTCAATAATGCTTTCTTCCTTTTGGAGGATTACACCTTGATCTTTGATATAGGCCCACAAGGCTTCAGATGACTGAGATATTTCTCCAATATCTCTAAAGCGGCGCTGTAAGCCAATGTCTCCCACTTCAAGAAAGCGCATCAGCTCTAAAGGCACATCTTCTGTCCCAAGAGAAAAAGGATAGCGTTTTTCTACCAGCTTGTCTAAACCTTCACCTTTCCCAAACCTAGTTTGTATTGCCTGTACAAAATCATTCAACATTTTCTTCTGATCAGTATCTGTCACAAAACCAAAATCCAAACCTTCGGTTAATTCTCTTTGTGCAAAAGCAACGGCTGCTGCTTCCTGTTGGTCTTTCGGCAGCTTAAGAATTTGGGCCATTTCCTGCTGTTGTCTGAAAGCCAGCCTTTGCAAAGCCTGAGACATATCGTCATAAAGCGATTTACCTTCGTTTGCTTCAAAAAACTTTTTTCTTGCCTCGATATTTGCTTCTACCGCTGCTTTATATTTCATTCTTTCCTTTTCTCTATCGATTTTACTTAAATCTACAAATTCCACGCCGAAGGTTCTTAAAATCGCATCCTGATCTTGCTCATCAGCCAACCTAAAAAGAGCAAATGGGTTCCTTATACGTGCATGCTCAAAAGCTTTTTGGCGAGCACTAATCTGGTCCATCGGCTTCTCATTAAACTCTTTTTCCTGTAAAAGCTTTCTTTCCATTTCAATGCCCATGAAAGGCCATAAAGCCTTGGGAATATGTTTCATAGCATAGGTTGACCGCCAATCACTAACACTCAAAATTCCGCCAGTATCAAAAAAGTTTAATTGAACTTTTCCTTCTTCCCGAGCTTTTTCAAGGGCTGCTTCGTATTCCTCCGAAGTTTTAAAATACTTTTCCTCACCAGTAGCATAATACCAAAGAGCGGTAGCCGTAGTCTCATCGTTTATATTCAAAAATCCTTCTGGTCCTACCCTGCCTTTCCAGTATTTAGTAGGCAAGCTTAAAGGATCCAAGCGACGCCATGTATCCTCATGCCAAGGCGCAGCTGGCCCTATTCTAGGTTGAATCGTACTCCCTTGGATCTCGTCGCCACGCATGGTAAAAAGAAAAACCTTCCAGCCGGTTCTGGTCATCGTATCTATATGTTTCTCAAGTTCCTGTTCATAATCCAAAACATTGCCTTCATCATCTCTATGCTCTTGGCAATAAGCCTGAAGTGTATCCAAACCATACTCTTTGGGATTAACCTTAACTATATTTCTGACCTGTTGCCTAACCCATTGGTTTATCCAGATTTTTTTATCATCAGGGTCCATCCCTATTTTACTAGGCGGCAACCGGCCTTCAGTCATCATTAACCTATCAAAGGCTTGCTCATAGGCTCTAAAAGCCACAACCGCCCCTTTTTGCCTTAAAGCCATATCAAGCATCCTTGATTCAAACTGACCCAAAACATGAGGTAAATCCACTACCTTACTATGACCTCTAAAAAACATATCCAGATTATGTACCTGTTCTTCAAAACCCAGTCTATAAGTGTATTCCTGAAGAATATCCCGGCCATCCTTTAATTCCAATATGGCCAAGCTAAACTGGGTCCAGCCCATCTGAGTCTTCAAGTCTGCTTCACGAAAATGCCGGTTGGGATCATTGCCGAAACGGTTAATAATTCTTTGAAATGCTTGTTCTCTAAAATTGAAGTCACTCTGAATCTTTTTTTCTTCATCAGGGTTAAAAAGATCGTAAGGCGACATACCATCCATGTGCCTAAATTTCCTCATTCCTTCTATCACTTCCGGATCTGCGGCATTTTCCATCTGCTTTTCCCTGAATCTCGCATGCTGAGCTTTAATTGCTTCTTCGTCTTCCCGAGTTTTAGGACCATCCTCTCCTCTTTTCTCGGCTTCCTCTAATTTTTCCCTGGCACGCTGAAGGGCTTTAATCGCTTCCTCATCATCCTCATCTTCACGGCCGGCCTGACTTCTTTTTTCAGCCTCATCTTTTTCCTTGCCAGGTAATGCTTTTTTACTTTTTTTTGTTTCGGGTTCTTTAATTTTTTTGATTTCCACTCCTCCTTTTACCTCACTCGTTTTGTCAAGTCCTATTCTTTCTCGCTCTAAGGCATGGGTAACATCATGCTTGGCAATATCGTCAAGACGGTGCAATCTTCTTGGAAAATCAGCCGGTTCTTTTTTTAAATGAGCTTGGGCTTTTTCCCAAGCTTCCTCATAAGCTTTTCGGGCTGCTTGGCTTTTTTGTTCTACTTCAGCTTCAGGTGATTTTTGAAGTTCCTCTCTAGCCTTCCCTAAAATTTCCTTAAATCCGTCGATAACCCCCTGAGTTTCTTTATAATACGGGTCATCATTATACGCTTCTCTTCTGGCTCGATTTTCTTCTAGTAGGGTATTAAGAAGTTCTTCTTCCTCAGCGCTTCGTTCTCTTTTACGCGTAAGTTCTCTTATTTTTTGGAATATTTTCTCAAAAACTTCCTTCACCCATTCTTGCAAGGTTTTCTTTTCTTGGGTTGGTTGTTCTCTTTCTGTGGCCATTTTTTTGGAATATCTATTATAAGTATAACCCACTAACCTAAAAATTTAAATGCTCGTTCCCGTGTGAACGGAAATCTATACAGAGAAAGGTCATTCCGCACTTGTTTATCCTGTATCTTATGATACAGGGATGCGGAATCTATACAGATAAAAAATAGAGTACAAGATTACAAGAGTACTAGAAAGAATTTTAATTTTCCTAGTAATCTAATTATCTATTTTTATTTTTAATAAATTCCCTATCATTATCGGGAATGACGAGGAAATATTCAGGAATAATACAAGAGGTTACGCCTTGAAGTCCTTTAGAACATCTTTAATTTTTCTTCTTCATGAGGCATCTGTGCCGCAGCTATCCCAAAAGCAATTGGAGCGCCAATAATTCCTGCTAAAAGCCACAACCACCACCATGGATGCTCTTTTACTTGTTGACCAAATTTTTCAAAAAAACCACGCTTTTTTACTGCTCCTGCTCCAAATACGCCTTCAACCGCATCACGGAATTCTTTATTGCTTGCCAAAGCTTGCTCAATCATACCTTGCCCCCAGTGACTATTAACAATAATAAAGATATCTTCCTGCCTAATCCCTTCTGTTATAATTTGTCTTGAAAGTAATTGTTTTACTACTTCCGGCTGCATTTTTGCAACATATTCTTTATCAGCTAAAAGAGCGTTTATCTCAGCAGGAACGTATAAATTGTTAGTTTCTGGATTAATAGATCCATTTAACATATCATACATTATGCTATATGGCCCTCGATCCATAAGAGTGTTGTAGTCTTCGTCAACCTGTCGCTTGTCAATTCCTCTTCTTGTTTCTTTCCCTATTTTCTTTTCCTTAACCCATCTTTTTTGAAGAGCATCATATAATGGTTTTTCTCTTTGGTCTTTTGCTTTTTCTTTTTTCTCAGTTATTTCTTGTTCAAAGGTTGTAGACAATCTCTCCACTTCAGTATTTACCCATCCATCTACAGCATTATTAAAAACATCTTCAAATCCTCTTACTAAATCTTCTTCTTGGCTTGCTCTTAATGTTCCAGCATCTTCTAACTCCATCCTGCGCCTTTGCCATTCTAAGTCAATTTGTCCTCTTTCAACGTCTAACTTACGCCTTTTCTCAGCTAACTCCTTTTTGCTGTTTCTAAGCCTTTCTTCATCCTTTTCAAGCTGTTCAAGTCTTTTAATTTTTGACCTCCGCTCAGCCAGTTCCTTCTGACACTTATTAACCTCTTTCTGTGCTGCATCAATTGCTAGGTTATGGGAAGTAAGATCCCCAACTTGGCGGCGGGCATCGTACTCACGATCATCCTTTCTTCTAGTTAACGTTTCTTCTGCAAGCTTTAAATCTCCTTCATACCTAGTCACTTCACTTTGGAGTTGAGAAACTTCTTTTCTAAGATTGTCTATTTCTATGGCTTTTGGACCTAGATTTACTGTTCGATTGAAATCTACCAATTGAGTTTCAACCACAGCAATCTCCAAAGAAAGATCTTTACTTTCGTCTTCTTTTTCTTTTTTTCTTATTTCTGCTTCCTCATATTTTTCCGAAGCTGAAGTAACCGCATCAGCCAAAGGCTCGGCATTAAGATTTTTTTGAAAAATTTCTCTGGCAAAACCAGCATATCTTGGGTCTTTTAAGATTCTTTCAGCAAATTTCACTTCCTGACTTTGACCTAAAGCCACCATAGCGTCTATCTCCGCTGCCAAAGCCGGTGTTAGTCTTGCTCTTGCCAAAACCATATCCCGAAGTTTTTTTTGTTCTGTGGAAGACATAACATCATAGCCTTGCTCTAGAAACTTTTTGCCTAAACCTGTTGCTTTTTCTGCCCTATTGTATCTTTTCTGCTCCTCCTGATTCCTTCGCTTCTGACCAGTAGTTGGATTTCTTTCAAGCCCAATTTGCTTTATCGTCTTATCTATCTCTGTAATTGGAGTTTGCCTGCTTGCTTCAAGCGCTTTACGCCAACCATCCGGAGCCTCATTGGCTTTCTTTAAAACATCTTGTGCCATTATGTCTACTGCTGTTAGACCTGTTATTGGTACAGCTTCTATAGCAATGGCTCTGGGTACTACTACTTCTGCTGTTACTGGCTGTGCTACCATTTAATCTTTCTCCTCTTTCTTTGTTGTTTCTCCAATTGTTTTAAGTGCTTCATCTATTTTGTTTTCTTTTATCAAGTCTGTGGCTTTTTTGGCTGTTTTCTCTTCTTCTACTTCCTCTACTTCTCCTTTTTCCAATGTTAAAGTATTGGCAAAAATTGGCCATTTTTCAGAAAGTTTTTTTAAAAATTCAATTAATTGGGAACTATCAGTAATCTTGTCAATATTATCTAAAATATAAGAAGAAATAACCGGAGATTCTTTTAGGGTAATTTTACCTTCTTTAAGACCTTGAGCTAAGCTTATGGCCAATTGTTTGCCGATTTTATCTTTATGGGCAGTATCAAAATTCATTAATATAATTAGAACACGCTTTATTAATTTTTACAAGCACTTTTTAACCAATCCACCTGCTTATTCCAAAAAAGGTAACCCTGTTTGATGATCGCGCTCCTATAAAATGCCACCACTACAATTTGATTTTATTTCTAAAGTAAGAACCTGCTAAAATAAAGTCAATGATTTTTTATTTGCTTGGCTTTTTTGTTTTGCTGACAGTCTTGTTTTTCATGAGCCGAGCTTTGCCCAAAAAACTGCATTTATTTTTTTTCCTGATATGCAAAGATAAGGAGCAAAGTATCCAGCTTTTAACCTGGTTATTTTTACCCGGAACTGTTGTCCATGAATTGTCTCATCTTTTAGTGGCTGAACTGCTGCGTGTTCCTACCGGAGAGCTTAGTTTTACTCCGGAAATCAGAGCTAACAATGAAATTCGGGCCGGAGGTTTAAAAATGGCCAAAACAGGGCCTTTACGCCACGCTCTGATTGGTTTGGCACCAATCATGGTTGGTATCACCAGTATTGCTGGTTTTACTTATTTCTGCCTGCTTCCTTTACTCCAAAAAACCCTTAGTATTCCTTTCCGGCCTTTTTACTACCAGCAATTAATTATTAATTGGCTGGCAATTTTTATTTTTTCCTTTTTAATTTTTAATTTGTCTAATACCATGTTTTCTTCAAAAAAAGATTTGGAAACCATTGTTTTTCCTCTTCTTATTATCGGGCTTTTTGGATTTGCTTTTTGGTTTGCCGGCATTCGGATCTCATTTGCTCCCAAAACTATTTTCTTTTTTACCAATATTTTAAAATATCTTGATTTTGCTCTATTGGGTACAGTAGTTATCGATTTTTTCTTTATGTTATTGGTAAATTTTTTTCTTAAAAAAACTTACCAAAACTCTAGCAGTCTAATCTTATTTCTGTTATTATAAAAACAAATGGTTGATACTGCCCGAGATGAACGTGAACTTGCTAATCTTTTG
>DATKWX010000079.1:0-4521 GCA_035529355.1 Bathyarchaeia archaeon | reverse complement strand
CCGACGCTTGAGAAAAAAATTAACCTGATTAACGCCCAGATTGGCTTCAACCAACATCAGGTAATCGGTTAAAAGACCTTCTTTAACAGCAGTCAACCTAAGACTACCATCCCAACCTTTAAGATTAAAAAATTGGCCTGATCTCTTCGCATGAATGTTAACCAAAAGCTGGCTTCTTTCCAAGGATTCCGTTAGAGCATAGGCCAATTTTGGCCAGTCAGCACCTCTACTTTCTTTTATCCTTTCAAAAACAGCCTCAGCTAATTGCACCGAAAAATCTTTTTGGTCTGGTTTTTGAACTTTAAAATATGCGGCGCGCTCAAAAACATTCTCAGCGGTAATTAAATCTTGACTTCCACTGAGCTTGACCGGTCCGATCGCTTTTAAAAGCTCAGCAAAAACATGGAAATTCAAAACTACGGTACCGTCAACTCTTCTTTTAAGCTCTTTTTCTAAAAACCACTCTGCCTGGAGACTGCTTGAAGTAAAATCAGGATCCCAGTTAGAATCACGCAAATACCATGATTTTTCGCCTAAGTATTTTTCCAAAGCTTCCGGTGGTTTAATCTGGCCTTCAAGTTGACGATCAGCTTCAGCTACCGGTTCAAATTGAAAATCAAAAAATTTGCCTTTTTCAAAAGTCAAAAAACCAAACCCGGTAATAAAACCTCCGGTAGGTCTTAATTCCATATTATTTTGTAAAAGGAAGAGGTAGACTTTTTTATCTTCAAAGGCCAAGACTTCGGGTAAAATTTTAACAAATTCCCGTGCCAGATTTATTTTAGCTTTGCTAAACGGTAAAAAGCCATTGATTCTTTCCAGCTCCTTTTCCTCTCTGCCAACTTCAAGGGAATTAAGGCTATCCCAAAGTTGATATAAATAAAAGTTTAGCTGATCTGTTTCTGTGGGAAGGTCACCTTTTTCTCCTTTTAAAACTATCTGGGCCAGTTTATCAACTTGATCAGTTGTTTTTAAGGTTAAGCCAGCTGTTTCAGTCAGTCGGCTCCCCAAGTCAAAAAAGTTAAGAAATTGATCCGCTTCTTTCCCTAAACGGAGCAAAGAAGAAAGCGAGGAAAAATCTATTAAAAAATTTTTTCCTTTTTCAAGAGTACTATGAGTAATAGGAACCTCGTCTCTTAGAGTGACAAGCTGGTAACTTTTCAACGCCTCACCAATAATCCCTATCTGAAAGGCAGCTCGAAAATAAAGATAGGTTAAATTGAAAAAGGGAGCTATTAAAAGAATAAAACTCAAAATCGAAAAAAGGGATAACCATCTTAAAATCCTTCCTTTTATCGAAATTTTTTTCTGAGGAGGAAGAAGTTCTATCTGTCTTAGCCATAAAAGGGTTTTTTTAACTCCTTCAGCTAAGGTAACTTTTGGCTGCCAATTGAGCTGTTTTTGGCTGGTCAAAATCTCCTTTTTTTTAATGATCAACTGTTTTTCTTTTTTGCTAGCCACAAATTCAATCCCTAAAGTCCGCTGCGAAATCTTTTTTAAAACATTTATGAATTCCAAAAGGGTCGTTCCTTTTTGGGGAATTAAAGTATATATCTTTCCCCTTGAGTTCTGGGAAAACATGGCTTTTAAAATCCCTTGAACCGCATCAGTAACGTATAGGGGATATAAAATTTTGGCCCCGTCGCCGGGAATTTTAAAGATCTCTCTGTCTTTAAGATTCTTAAATAAAAGAATTAAAGGATCATCTTTATTGAGCGGTAGACGCGGGCCATAAACATCTAACAAGCGAACAATTCGAGCGTCCAAGTAATAATGAGAAAAATATTTGCTCGTTATTGTTTCAACTGCCTTTGTCTGACGACTGACGATCGGTTGGGTCAGCAAAAGAAATTTAGCTTTGTGTTTTTGGGCCAAGTCTAATAATTCAGATAAACCCCATGGTTTATCTTCCGGATCAAGAAGATAAAAAATATAGTCGAACGTCAAAAACTTCAATCCTTTTAAAGGGTTTTTCAACTCTATTTTTATAAAATTGAAGCGTTTTTCCTTATATAACCGGCTGAGATTAGCTCCTGCTTCTTTTAGGTTCCTGTCCAGACAATAAACAGAGCAATTTTGATTGAGCAGAGCCTCACAAAGATGCGAACCAATAAATCCAGCACCACCAATAACCAAAACCGTAGGTAAAGCCTCAAATTTTTCCGACCTTAAAGGCTTGACATTTTTTTCCATGTTAACCTTATTTTATCTTACTTTATCCGGAAATCACTAGCAAGAGAGCTACTTTTTTTTAAAAAACAAATCTAAGGTTTGATTAAGAAGGGCATCAGCTCTTTTATTTTTAGTTCGGAAAATATGGTGATAAAAAATATTTGTTTTCAACTGCTGCGTCAATCCCCTAGCCTGGATAATCAATTCCCTAAGTTTAGCATTTTTAATTTTAAAAAGGCCGTTTAGTTGGTTAACCACCAGTTGGGAATCTGAATAAAGGTGTAAAGTATAAAGCGCCAGGGATAAAGTTTTTTGATTTCTAAGCAACCATTTTAAAGCGCTGATTATTGCTTGATACTCGGCAATGTTGTTGGTAGCTTGACCAATAAATTGGCTATTTTCAACCAAAATCTTTCCCTTACTATCTTTAACAAAATAGGCTATGGCGGCCGGACCAGGGTTACCACGCGCACCACCATCACAAAAAATATAAAGACTGGGAGACTTAGTATTTAATTTGCTTAAAACTTTAATCATACTTAAAAGCTTAAAAGTTTTTTCTATTGTTAATGAACATTCAAAATCAATAAAAAGAAGAGAACTTTTATATAAATTTTGGAACCTAAAAACTCATCACGGCGAAATGCGTGCTGCCCTGCCAGCTTTCTATCCGTGATTCTTTACCTTTGCTTTGATTATTAAGCGGCGGTTATTATCTTCACCGACAGACTCGGTAAGAACATCTGGGCTGTCAGCTAAAGTAAGATGCACAATCCGACGTTCAAAACTGCTTAAAAAGGGCAAAACTGCTTCTTTTCCGGAAAATTTAACTTTTTGAGCGGTATTCAAGGCCATGTTTTTTAAGTCCTCTGTTCTTTTATCAAGCCAGTCATCCACATTAACAATTAATCGCTGCCAACGTCCAAACTTCTTATAACACATTAACGATAAAATAAGTTGCAAACTGGAGATGATTTCGCCATGATTACCAATTAAAACCCCCGGATCTGCACAATCAATATCTATTTTTACTGATTCTTCCTCATAACCTAGTTTTATCTTGGCGTCTTTAAATCCCATCAAAGCCAACAGTTCGGCAGTAATCTTTTCGATCACTTTTAGATCTTTTGGAGATGGTTTACTGGGACCTTCGATTGTTTTTTTGATTTTTGCCATTTTTTCTTAAGTACAGCTGCTGGATAAACAGATATAAACTAAAGGTTAACCAATATAATACTAAACCCGAAGGGAATTTAAAACCAATAACCAAAGTCATCAGAGGCATCATATAGAGCATTTGGGTCTGCATGGCGGCGCTAAAATCATCCTTAACCTGAGGTGTTTTCTCTGCTTTGGCAGTGGCTTCTTTGGCTGCTGGCATCATCATTTTTGAGGTAAAAAATTGGATAGCGGCGCTACAAATTAGGAAAATTCCCGGAAGTTTATCAATAAACAAAATCTTAAAAGGAAGCTTTAGTATATCCGGCTGGGTTAGGTTAAGATATAAAAACCTTGTTTTTATTATCCCGCCTTTGACTAACTGGAGAGGCGAATAAAGAACTTCATTCAATTTTGCTATAACATCGCCGTCCGGCTTTAAAACTTGGTTAAAAGCCTGAAACAAAGCAAGCAGGATAATGATTTGGATTATTTGCGGTAAACAGCCGGCGGCTGGATTAACTCCATTCTGACGATATAATTCCATCTGAGCCGTAGCTAAAGTTTGTTTATCTTTTTTATGTTTTTTCTTTAGTTTCTCCAGCTGGGGAGCAAGCTCTTTCATCTTCTGAGCGGCTTTCATTGAAGGAGCAGTAAGAGGTGTCAAAGCAAAACGAATGGCTAAGGTAAGACCAATAATGGCTAATCCTAAATTTTGACCAAAAATCTGATAAAACAAAATTAAAAGATTAATCAACGGCTGGTATAAAAAAATAAACCAAAGATTCATAAAATCCTAAATTGAAGCTCCGAGGGCTTTAGCCCTCGGACCCTTTCTAATATTTTACCAAGCACTTTCATTTTAAAGCTGAAATCCTGCCGAAGCGAAAATAAGCTGACTTTATTCTCGCTGTCCAGCCGAGGCCTTTCGGGCCTCGGATTTTCGCGAAGGCGGATTAAGGTACCTGATCAAAGCCTCCCTTACTCCATGGGTGGCAACGAATCACTCTTTTTAATGTTAACCAACAACCCCTTATAATACCATACTTCTTAATGGCTTTAAAGGAATACTCTGAACACGTCGGCTTAAAGCGGCAACAAGCATCACTTAAATATAAGGTTTTAAAAATCGGCAAATGAAAAAATTTAGCTTTTTGATAAAAACGTATTATTAGTAAAAATAAGTTTTTT
>DATKWX010000078.1:0-10068 GCA_035529355.1 Bathyarchaeia archaeon | reverse complement strand
AACGCCGATCCTTGATAAAGAAATAAAAATTTTGATTTTTATCATTGGACTCACTACAGACTTACTGCTGTTTGGAATATTTTGGTGGTTGCTAAAAACCACATGTCAAATGGAAATGATCAGGACAATTATCTTTGCTTGCTTGGCCATTGATTCGCTTTTGTATGTTTTTTCCTGCAAAACTTTAAGGAAAAATCTTTGGCAAGAAAATCTGTTGTCTAACTGGTTTTTGGTAGTTTCAGTTTTTATCGGCTTTTTCCTTCTTTTTTTGGGAATCTATCACCCTTTGCTTACAAAGGTTTTGAAAACCGTTCCTCTTCCTTTAATTTACTGGGTTTTAATTTTTGGCAAAGGGATGATAACAGTAGCGGGGATTGAAGGGGTGAAATGGCTTTTCCTACGGAAAAGCCAAAAATCTAAAAAGGGCTGTTGACAATAGCTTGAGCAATTAGAATAATTAGAAGTTGACTCATATGATTAATTTATTTTTTTATCTGTGTTTATTAATATTTTTTTCCTTTTTATTAATCAAATCAACCGAGATTTTGATTGCTGCTTTAAACCACCTATCCAAAAGTTCGCGTTTAAGCAAGTTTGGTCTTACCAGCTTTATTATTGCTTTAGCTACTTCTTTACCGGAATTTTTTGTGGGTATCACTTCTGCTTTAGAAAAAAAGCCTAATTTGGCTTTAGGTAATATCCTAGGAGCAAACATTGCCAATATTTCTTTGGTTGTTGGTGGTGCGGCATTAATAGGTGGTTCGTTGGGTATAGTGGGAGATTTTTTCCTGAAAGATATGTTTTATGTTTTTTCAGCCGCTTGTCTGCCTTTAGTGATGTTAATAGATGGTAATTTATCAAGAGTGGAAGGATTATTTTTATTAACTGTTTATGGGATTTACAATGTTACTGTTTTAAAAGGAAAAGCAGAGGGAAGAAAAAACGTTAGTGTGAGAAAAGTTTTGCAGCGGTTGAATCACGTTCAGGCAGACAAACAAATAATGTGGATTTTTTTTGGGACAGCTTTGCTGATTTTTAGCGCCGACGGAATAGTTAAAATCGCTTCCTTGTTTGCCCAAAAGGTTAAACTTCCTTTAATGATGGTAGGCCTTTTTTTAGTGGCAATAGGAACTACTTTACCCGAGCTTTCTTTTGAGATAAATGCTGTTAGAAAAAAACAGGTAGCCATGGTTTTCGGGAATCTTTTAGGGAGTATCGTGGCCAATTCAACTCTGATTTTAGGGGTTACTGCTTTAATTTCTCCCATTGTTTTAGACGGTGGCTTTAAAGTATATTTTTGGGCCAGTCTCGCTTTTGTGATAATATTTTTCACTTTTTGGTTTTTTGTTAGAACTAAGAAAAAGCTGGAAAGATGGGAAGGGTTATTGCTGGTTTTACTTTACCTAGCCTTTATCTTTTTTGAGTTTTGGTTAATAAAAGTAAGACCATCCGAAGCATTTTACTCAGCGCCTTTAAAATAATGAAAATTGCTTTTTACACTACTTCATTTTTTCCTTATCTTTGTGGCGTGACGACCGCTATTTGGAGTCTTTGTAGAGGTCTAAGCAAGCAAGGTCACGAGGTAGTTATTTGTATCCCCAAAGCCAAAAGCCCAATTTTGGCCAGAGTCAGAGAAGAGGGAATAAAAATCGTTTTTCTGCCCGCTTTTCAACAGAGAATTTATAAGGACAAGGATCGTAAGGCAGGTGTTCCTAGCGCTAAATCCTTTTTACAAATAAAAAAAATCAATCCGGATATTATCCACTTTCATACGCCTGATTTGGTCGGATTGGAGGCAATTTTGACTGCTAGAATTTTAAAAAAGCCTTTAATTGGCAGTTTTCATACTTATTTTATGTCTCCTGAATATCAAAGGATTTTGCGACTGGGAAAGACAGGTGAAGATCTGATAGAAAAGATTTTATGGAAATATAATAATTCTGTTTATAACCGGTGCGACCTGGTAATTACGCCTTCAGTCTATGCAAAATGGGATTTGCAAAAAAATGGCTTAAAAAAACCGGTAGAGATTGTTTCTTATCCGATTGATTTAAGTTCTTTGACGAAAACTTCAGCAAGTAAAAAGGCCCGCTTAAAAAAAAGGTTTAATCTAAACAACAAAACTGTTTTATATGTCGGTAGGCTCAGCAGAGAGAAATCGCTGGATCTTTTGATTTTGGCTTTTAATCTGGTGGTGAGGCAACTTAGGTTGGCAAAATTGCTTCTGGTAGGTGATGGTCCGGCCAAAGGAGAGTTAAAAGAATTAGTTTTGGCCTTGGGTTTAGAAAAAAATATTATTTTTGCGGGTAAGATGGACTATGCAGAATTGTTTGAAAGCGGGGTTTATGAACTTGCGACTTTGTTTGCCACCGCCAGCACCTCTGAAGTTCAGCCAATGTCGATTTTAGAAGCGATGGCTTTCGGGTTGCCAATTGTCGGCGTTAAGGCTCGTGGCGTTCCGGAAATGATCAGGGGAAACGGAATTATCTGCCCCCCGGGAAATATTAGGAAAATGAGCAAAGCGATTATAAAGATTCTTAAGGATCAGTCTTTACACACGAGGCTGGCAAAAAAATCACGGGAACTGATAGAAAAAGAACATGCAATTGACAAGGTGACGAGAAGGTTGGAAGAAGTTTACTTAAAGGTTAAGCGGTAAGCTAAACCTTAAGCATTTTTCTTATTAGTTTTTCAAGTTTTTTTGGTGTTTGAAGGTTTAAATCGTGTTCTTTTTTGAGCGTGGTTTTAAAACGGTCCAGTGTTGATGGTTTGTTAATTATTGTTTTTAGTAATTTGACTGCTTTAAGGGGATTTTCTTCAATAAAACCTAGCCCTTTTTTTCTAATTAAGTCAAGATTATTATCTTCCTGGCCAGAGATATGACAAACAGCAAAAAAAGGTTTTTGCATAGCGGCAGTTTCGAAGATAAGATTGGGACCAGCTTTGCCAATGACTAAATCCGAGATTGCCATGAACTGAGGCATATGGTTGGTGAATTTAGAAATCTTTAAATTTAATTGAGGAAATTTTTTAATTTTAGGAAGAATCTTTTTAAAGGAAAAAAGGGTTTTGTATAAAGTGTTATTAGTGCCACAGACAATTATTACCTGGAGCGGTTTTCTAATTATTAAGAGACCGGGAATGATTTTTAAAATAGCAGTCGTGCCTTCAGAGCCGCCGCAGATTAAAAGAGTAAAAACGTTTTTCTTAAAGCCTAATTTTTCTCTAATCTGCCAAAGATTATATTTTTTAAAAAATTCCTTTCTAGTAAACCATCCAAGAGGCAATATTTTTTCCTGAGGAATTGAGAGTTTTTGGCTGATTTTAGCAGCTTTCTCGTCATAAACAAGATTAAAATCAGCAGTTGAGGATAATTCAAAAGGATGGATGTTCCAGGCATTGGCAATAATATTAATAAAAGGAAGAGGAGTTTTTTGATAATCTAGAACTTTGGCCACGGCTGGATTATAAAAAAGGTAAGTGGAACAAATAAGATCAGGCTGAAAATTTTTTATTTCATTTTTAACTCCTTTTTCCAGCCAATTTTCCGCCAAGATTTTGACGGTTTTAACAATCGTATCACTTTTACCGGCATCATAAGGAATTTTAAAAAAAGAAGGAAAATAACGGTAGAAAGGAGTGTAAATCTTAAATCCTTTAACGGTCGACAATTGAGTTATAAAGCCGCCTTTTTTAAGACTTTCGCTAACTGCCTGGGCGATGCTTAGATGTCCCTCGGCGGTGGTAAAAATAAGGATTTTTTTAGTCATAATGGTGACCGCCCATCTCGTAGTTTAAGGGGGAGTGATAAAGTGGCCCTTTAAGATGTTCATAAAGGATAAAGTAAAGATATTTAAGCAGGGATTTTATTATCCCTTCCTTCTCAAATCTTCGGGGAGAAAGGATAATGGTAACAGATTTAATAAAATCGATCCGGCCGCCTAATTTTCTTACTTCTTTTATAAGATTGTGTTCTTCTGAAAGGACTATTTTTTCATTAAAGCCTTTAGTTTGCCAGAAAGCAGTTTTAGTTATTCCTATGAAAGCGCCGATACCAATATTTCTTTTAAATTTTTGGACATAAAAAGAAAGTAAAATCCAGAAGAAAGAAATGATTCTGTATTTTATTTTGATGTTTGGGAATTTGCTTTTAGCGCTAAATAAGCTAGATTTGTTTTTCAAAAGATACTGATAGATTTTACCCAAGGTTTCTTTGTCAAAAACGACGTCAGCGTCCATAAAAAGCAGATATTGACCATGAGCATTTTTTGCGCCAAGGTTTCTTTGTCTAGAAACACCTCTTTTGGCTGATTTAATCAGCTTAAGCAAAGGAATCTTTTTTTGGAAAGATTGAACAACTTGATGGGTCTTGTCTTTTGACCGGCTGTCAACTACCAAAACCTCAAAATTTTTGTAAGTCTGTTTTTTAAGACACCTAAGAAGCTGAGGGAGGTATTTTTCTTCATTAAGTGTAGGAATAATAATTGAAAAAAAAGGTTTTGACTTCATTTTTCCGTAACGATGCTGACCGCTTTAGAAGTGCCGATTCTTGAGGCGCCGGCTTGAATAAACTTTTCTGCCTGGTTTTTGGTTTGGATGCCGCCGGCAACTTTAATGGGGATTTTATCAAAGACAGCTTCTTTGATTAGGCTAATATCGTCAATCCTTGAGCCGCGGGGACCAAGACCGGAGCAGGTTTTGATAAAATCAGCCCCGGATTTAAGAACCAAAAGGCTGGCTTTTTTAATCTCCTGCTCGGAAAGCAAGCCGGTTTCGATAATAAATTTAACCACTGTTCCAGCACGGATTTTTTTAGCCGCTTTAACAATCCTTTTTAATTCTTTAAGGTAGATTTTTTCTTTGCCTGATTTAAGTAAGCCGACGTTCGTAGAAACGTCAAGCTCGTCAGCGCCTTTTTTGATCGCTTGACGAATAGCGTAAATTTTCATTTCCGTAGTATCCTGGCCCAGAGGGAAAGAAATAACGGTCCCAACTTTAGGTTTCCGAATTATCCCTCCTTCCAGATAACGTTGTGTTTGAGGGTAATTTCTAAAGTGTTCATTAATGGTTGTTTTAGTAAGCCTTATCCAGCAGGGATTGACAAAAGCGGAGTGAAAGCCGTATTTTAAAACATCTTGACAAAGTTTTTCAACATCCTTTTTACTGGCGTCTGCTCGATGGTTGGCTAAATCCAGACATGAGGCAAGATTAATCATAGTATAATTATAAAATGAAAAGGTTGAAATGAAAAGGTGCCAACATATGCCGATTGGGAAAAACAACTTTTGAAGATTTTTTGCTTTGGTGCTAAAATAATTTTTAGATGACTTTAGAAGAGAAATTTTTTCAAGCTTACGCCAATATTCCCTTAAACATTCGTCAGGAGATAGTGGTAGTGGTGGGAAACGAACCTTTTTCTTGGAGTGCCGCAAAAATCGAGATCGAAAATAAAACCGCCAAAGGCAAAGAAATTTTGGAAAAATTGGCAAATATGGGGATTATAAATAATGACTAAGAAAAAATTGCCAACCAAAGACAGAAAAAAAGAAGACATAAAAAGATTAGTGATTGAAAGAATAAAAGCCGGATCAAGAGATTTAAGGATTGCCGTTGGTTCAAAGACCTTTAATAAAACCTCAATTCTTCAAAGCATTCAAAAAGAAGATAGCTTTGGCCGGCAGATAGTTGAGGCACAAATAAGTTATCTTAAAGATTTGGCTTCAGGAAAAATCTACCAAGATGAGTAAAAAGATTTTAATTACCCGGCCGAACCATGATGACGCGACCAAATATTTATTTTGTTGGAGCAAATTGGTGATCAAAGCAGCGGTTAAGAATCATTTTCAGGTTTTTGATTTGGGAAAAAAGAACGCAGGCAGAAATAAATTTATCAACTGTTTAAATAAAAATAACCCTAAAGCCGTTTTTCTAAATGGTCACGGTTCGGAAAAAATTGTCAGCGGATACAATAACGAAATTTTAGTGGAAGCCGGTGAGAATGAAAAGGTTCTAGCGGGGAGAATAACTTATGCTCGAAGTTGTCAGGCGGCAAAAATATTAGGACGACAATCGGTTAAGAAAGGTGCAGTGGCTTTTATTGGTTATTTAAAAGATTATCTTTTAGTTTATTCTCAAAGCCACCGCCGGCAGCCACTTAAAGATAAACTGGCAGGTTTGTTTTTGAGCCCTTCGAATTCAATTGTAATATCTTTGACTGCCGGAAAAACCGTCGCAGAAGCCAATCAAGAAAGCCACAGACAAATGAGAAAAAATCTGTCTTTGATGCTTTCCAGCAAGGCGTCGGCCGAACAAAGGGAAGCGGCTCCTTATTTGTGGTGGAATATTAAATACCAGACAATAATTGGTGACAGTAAAGGTCGGGTGGTATGAAAATTATTACTGATTTACACCTTCATTCCAAATATTCACGTGCCCCAGTACAACTCCTGCCTGCAAAAGGGCCTACGGTCTCTTATTGCATGCGCGTCGTATGCGGGGCTGCTTACTCTTTTGAGTTAAGGGAAAGGTGTTTAAGATGAAAGTGGTAGCCGACCTACATTTACATTCTAAATATTCGCGCGCGGTTTCTCCGCAGATGGAACCGCAAATTATGGCGCAGTGGGCAAGCAAAAAGGGGATTGACCTTTTGGGTACCGGTGATTGGACTCATCCGTTGTGGCTTAAAGAATTGGAAAGCACTTTAAAAGAGACTCAGGAGGGAGTTTTTAAAATCAAAAGGCCACTTAATTTATCCCGACCTAAAATCAGTAATTTCCGTGAGCCTTATTTTATTCTGGTTACGGAAATTTCTTCGATTTATTCTCAGGGAAACAAGTTAAGAAGAATTCATAATTTGGTTTTAGCGCCTTCTTTCAATACGGTGCATAAGATAAATGAGGAGTTAAAACGTCGCGGCTGTAATCTTTTGAGTGACGGACGGCCGATTATCGGTTTGTCTTCGATTAATTTGGCAGAGTTGGTTTGGAGTATTGACGACAAGGTAATGATAATTCCGGCGCATTGCTGGACGCCGTGGTTCGCCATGTACGGATCTAAATCCGGATTTGATTCGATTGAGGAATGTTGGGGAAAATACGCAGATAGAATTTATGCGGTTGAAACCGGTTTAAGTAGCGATCCTTTAATGAACTGGCGGATAAAAGAACTTGACTGTCGGAGTATTGTTTCCTTTGGCGATAGCCATAGTCCAGCCAAACTAGGAAGAGAAATGACTGTGTTTGAGTTAGAGGAGTTGACTTATGGTAATATTTGCGCTTCGCTTCGTTCGAGGATGAAATCTGACACGGTGAATCGCATCTTGTATACGGTGGAGTTTCACCCGGAAGAGGGAAAGTATCATTATACCGGGCATAGAAACTGTGGGGTAAAACAGTCACCGGAAGAAACCGAGAAAAAAGGAGCAACTTGCCCGGTTTGCGGCAAACTCTTGACTTTGGGAGTGATGCATCGGGTAGCTAAATTGGCTGATCGCGAACAAATAAAACCTTTGAAGAAAACCAATGAAAACGGAGTTGTGGGATATTATAACCCTTTAGATAAAACCAGGCTTCCTTACATAATGCTGGTGCCCTTAATAGAGATTTTATCGGAAAGCTTTAATCTTGGTACATCAAGTATTAGAGTTCAGAATGAGTATGAAAATTTAACAAAGAACCTCGGTTCTGAACTTGATGTTTTGACCCAAATAAAAGTTGAAGAAATTGAACGTTTGGTTGGAGTTAAGGCAGCTGAAGGAATAAAGAAGGTAAGAACCGGTGATATTGTCGTTGATCCGGGATTTGATGGTGTTTTCGGGGTGGTTAAAATCTGGCGGTCAGGAGAAGAAGGGAAAGAAGAAGCTGTGTTAGGCATTAAAAGTGAACAGGCGAGTTTGTTTTAACTGCCTTTTTGTTCGGGGGAGAACCCGGAACCAGAAGGAAACAAGGAAGGAGGTGGAAAAGATGCCTGAAGAAGTAAAATCAGGAAGCGGATTACCCAGAAATACCGCGGCCGCTTTGAGCTATGTCGCGGGTTGGGTTTCCGGAATAATTTTTCTTTTGCTTGAGAAAAAGGATGAGTTTGTTCGTTTTCATGCAATGCAGGCGGTTATAACCTTTGGTGTTCTAACTATTTTGGCAATAGTACCGGTAATAGGCTGGGTTTTATCGCCCTTTGTGATGATTTTAAGCTTTATTTTATGGTTGGTTTTAATTATTAAAGCCTGGCAAGGAGAAAAGTTTGAACTGCCAATTGTGGCAGAGTTTGCTAAGAAGCAATTGAAGAAGATCAAATAAAAAGGGTTTAATCCCGCCAAAATTTTGCCTGCCTGTCGGTAGACAGGCTTAGTAAAAATTTTGGCGGGCGAGGGTCTAATTCCTTCAGGTTTCTATGTCTGTGAAGGAGATTCTAGGATCCTCACTGGGGATTAAAGTCCGTTACTAATTTAAATTGTTTAGTTGATGTTTAAAGATAGAGTCCAAGCAGGTCAGTTACTGGCCCAAAAATTAATTGGTGAAGAAAAAGATCTACCAGCAGGACAAACTGTGGTTTTGGGAATTCCTAGGGGAGGAGTGGTGGTAGCATTTCAAGTGGCCAAATTTTTAGGTTGTTTATTGGACGTAATTGTCGTTAAAAAAATTGCCGCGCCAGGACAAGAAGAGTTGGCCATTGGGGCAGTGGGTGAAACAGAGAGTGCCGAATATCTTGACGAAAAATTAATTGCCGAACTCCAAATTGATAAAGAATATTTGAGCGAGGAAATCAAGAGAAAGAAAGAGGAAATCAAAAGAAGGGAGCGCTTGTTTAGGCGGGAAAAGTCAGCTTTGGCTTTGAAGGGAAAAACAGTGATCATTGTTGATGACGGCGCTGCCACTGGAGCAACCGTTATTGCCGCTTGCCGGGAAGTATGGCAAACAGAACCGAAGAAGGTAATTGTGGCTTTGCCTGTTTTAGCCAAAGACACCTTGAGAAAGCTTGAACCTGAAGCGGATGAAGTGATATTTTTAAAGACACCTTTGATGTTTTTCGCAGTAGGACAGTTTTATCAAGATTTCCCGCAAGTTTCTGATGAAGAAGTGATTCAGTTATTAACGTCCAGCGTTTAGTTATGGTTTATATAAAATCTTATAAACAATTAATTGTTAAAGACTTAAGATTCGGAGATTGTAAAAAGATGAAAAGTTGCGAATTTTTATTAACAGAGGTTTCAAAAATGTTAAATTCTATGACCAGAAAACCAGCCGCTAGTAACTAGTTACTAGGCGCTGAATTTATGAAAGTAGCTGTTGGGCTTGGTAATCCAGGAAAAGAATTCGAAAACACCAGACATAATACGGGATTTATGGTGGTGGAGAAAATAATTAAGAATTTAGAATTAAGAGTTAAGTCCGCCAGCTGGCGGATAAAATTTAGAATGAATAAAAAATTTAAAGCGGAGGTTTTAAAACTAGACGCTAAACGCTATTCTCTAGGAACTGATTTACTTTTGGTTAAGCCGCAGACTTTTATGAATACTTCCGGCGAGGCAGTATTGAGAGTATTAAAATACTATAAAATCAATAAATTAGACAACTTGTTCCTTATCTATGATGATTTGGATATTGAGTTAGGAAAATACAAGATTCAATTTGGAAAAGGGCCGAGAAAACACAACGGCGTTTTGTCAGTTGAAAAACAATTAGCCAGTAAAGATTTTTGGCACATTAGAATCGGTATTGCTCAACCGGAAAATAAAAAGAAAGAAGGTATCGTTACTGGGAAAAATTACGTCTTAGGAAAATTTAGGATAGAGGAAAGAGAGCTTTTAGATGGAACAATTAAAACAGTAGTTAGGGAAATAAAAGAAAAATTATACAGCCTATGCGAAAACCCCTGACTTTCAGTCAGGGCGATGAAGCGTTTTGACTGTTGGCTAAAGTTTTCGCTTCGGCGTATGAAAACTTTTACAATTTAGAAACTGCGGATTATTAATCCGCAGAGTTTTCATAAGAGTTGATAAAACCGTGGGGATGGTAAAAAAAAGAGTAAAAGGTCTTCAATCTATTAGTCAAATCCTTGCCGGCTATAATT
>DATKWX010000077.1:0-10450 GCA_035529355.1 Bathyarchaeia archaeon | reverse complement strand
TTTTTGCCCTGGCATAAGTTTACTTTGGAGCTAACTTTGCCGATGGTCGGTTTTAGCCTACTGCTGGCAAAGATTTCTTTGCCCAAAGCTAAAAGATATCCGGTTTTCGTTTATTTCTTTTTGTGGTTAAATTTGTCGATGAATTTCTTTACCTACAAAACCCATTATTCAGTCAACCGTTCAAAAATTGCCAGAGAAGTTTACCGTTATTTCCAGACTACTTATCCGCAGTTCCCTAAAGAGCAGGCTTTTTGGTTCGTCAACGATGAGGAAGTAGCCATTAAAGAGTGGGGAAGGTCGAAGCAAATTGCCCAGGTTACCGCCGACGCCAACCTTTTTGAGGTTTTATATAACGATAGGAAGATTGATATTTACTTTCAGGACAAGGAAGGCAAAATCCCTGCGGGAAAGAAAGTAATCCCTATTAAATCAGGGATGTTTTTGCGCTAAAATATTGCCAGATGAAACTTGACAAGCAAAGAAAGATAATCCGGCCATTTTTAGTTGTCGCAATTCTTTGTTTGGCTTTAGCGTTGCGAGTTTATCGTCTTAATTTAAATGCTCCTTCGCTTTATGCGGATGAAGTTAGTGGCCACTTCTTAAATTGGGTGAGTTTTGCCTTACCATTTTCTTCTTTATTGAACTGGCTTTACATTAACTTGATTGTCAGAACTTTTAGCTTTACTTGGTTGTTTGGCTTAACTCCGTTGGGGGCGAGATTGCCGGCAGCAGTATATGGCACGGCCTTAGTTGCTTGTCTTTATTTTTTTGCCCAGAGCGTTGAAAAAGAAGAAGGAAAAAAGGATCGACTGGTTGCTTTACTAACAATAATTTTGGCTGCGGTTCTTCCGTGGGGGATACATCTTAGCCGGATTGGTCATACTGCCATTCCGATTATGCTTGTTTTTGTCTGCCTGCACTTGATTCTTTACCTTAGAGCCAGAGGAATAAAAGATTATCTGCTATCAGTTGGCCCGCTCTTGGTGGCCACTTATTATTATTCCTCGATGTTAATAATCTCGCCCATAATTTTTCTTTTAATATTAAAACAGCTCTGGTCTCAACTTTCCCGGTGCCAAATTAAACTGCTTTTCCCAACTTTATTAATATTATTCGTTTTTTGGGCATTAGTATTTTCTCGCTGGGGGGCAAGGGGAATTGATTTAGCTATTTGGCGGGATGTTAATGTTACGGCTGATACTAATATCAGCCGGGGACTAGCAAGGCTGTCAGAGCCCACCATTTTTTCTCTTGGGCAAAACCCGGAAGTAATTAACCGCTTTTTTTATAATTATCCGATCTCGGTAATAAGTGTTTTTGTGAAAAACTATCTTTCCTTTTTTTCACCGGAATTTCTTTTCTTAAAGGGTGACCCGGTTTTGCGCCATTCCAGTGGTTTGGTGGGGATATTTTTCCCCTTTCTCCTCCCTTTTATGGTCCTGGGTGCTTTTTCTTTGTTTCGTTCCAGCAACCGAAAAATAAAGGAAATGTTTTTAATTTGGATTTTAATTTCGCCGGTGCCTGCCGCCATTACTAAAGACGGTTTTGGCTATCTTCTCAGGGTGGCAACGATACTACCTTTCTTGACCTATTTGGCGGCACTGGGATTAACAGAATCGGTTAGAGTGATTAGGGGGAAGTTGATGAAACGTCTGTATATCGTTGGGCTGGTTTTAATCAGCAGTTATTCTGTCTTTTATTTTTTGTTTGGTTATTTCCAGATTTATCCAGCCTTAGCGGCAAAAAGCCATGAATTTGGCTTCAAAGAGGTCTCTGATTTTCAGGCAGCTCACGATTCAAAGCCATTGCTAGTAATTTGGGATGGTTATTATCCTCATTCTTATTTTCGTTTCTGGCAGGTCACTCCTGCCAAGGAGTATTTCCAGTTTGTTCCGAGGAATCTTCAGATAAACCAAACAATCTTTTATCAGATGTTCCCCAATTTGTTTTTCTCTCTCCCCAAAAATGAGTTCGACTTGCAAGAATTTGTTGGGAAAAATCTCGTGTCGTACCTTGCCTTCCCGGCTGATTTGGCGGAAAAATTTTCTGACTATTCATTCCTCAAATTTTCTCCTCTGGCGACAGTTTTCTATCCTGATCGCTCGGCCGCTTTTTTTATTTACTCCGCTGAGCGGTTCGAAGGAAAGAGATAAAATCGATGAAGGCAAAATATTGGGTAACAATTCTGGTTCTTGTTGGTTTTATTTACCGGATTGTCGGCCTTGGAAGTAATTTTTCTTTTTGGACTGATGAAGTGCATGTGGCCATATTTGCCCGGGCAATTCTAGAGCGGGGACGGCCGGTTTTAGCCAACGGTTATTCGACCGGCGTTTATCAATGGTTACAGTATTGGCTCAGCGCCACCTCGGCAAAGATTTTCGGACTTAGTGAATTAGGAATCCGCTTTCCTACCGTCGTTTTCGGGACTTTGACCATCGTGGCAATTTATCTTTTGGGGAAAGAATTGTTTGACTGTCAGACTGCCTTAGTCGCCGCCGCTTTTACGACCTTTCTTAGAATAGAAATCCTCTGGTCAAGACAGGCTCGCCCCTACCAGGCACTACAATTTTTTTATCTTTTGGGAGCTTGGTTTATTTTTCGGCTATCTCAGGAGGAAAGATTTAATTGGAAATACTTTCTTGGTTTTCTCTTTAGCGGGGCTTTGGCTTCCTTAATGCACGGCTTGGGGTTAGTTGTTTTTGGAGTCGGCCTTACTTTTTTATTGGTTTTTCGGCCAAGGTGGCTTGAAAGAAAGTGGGTGGGATTTGGGTTATCCTTATTTTCTTTTTTTCTCCTGATTTTTAAATCTCAAATATTTTCTGTGGCCTCTTTTTTAGGGAAAACTGACAATCTTTTCTATTACCGAGTATTTCTTTGGCACAATTATCGGTTACTGTTTTTTCTGGCCGTTATGGGTTTTTTGTTTTTAGTTTTCCGAAAAAAATTAAATTGGCAGTTACCTTTTTCCTTTTTGATAGTGCAGGGGATAATCATTTCCTTTTTTCTGAATCAGCCGTTTACTCGCTATCTTTATCCTATTTTCCCCTTTTTTATCTTGTTTTCGGCTTTTGGTCTAACGGTGGGGATACGGTTGGTTTGCGAAAGGATCAAGCGATTTTTAAAATACTCCTGGCTTGAATCTCTGGCCATTTTTTGTCTAACCCTTTTAATTATTGTCTTCGGAACAAAGTTTGCTCCATTTCCCCAAAAAAGTTATTCCTTGAATGAAGATATGCAAGAGATTCCCGAGGTGGATTGGAACAAAGTTTATGGTTATATGAAGGAGAAACTGAGCCAGGATGAATCACTCAAACTGGTGGCCAACTGGAATGACTTAACAGTTTGGTATTTGGGCGAGGGGAAGCTGAATTATCTGGTCAGAAAACCTTCGGAAAACCCTCAGGTTGAAGATAGTTTATCGGGGGCAAAAATTATCTATTCTTTGACGGAGCTTGAAGAAACGGTAACGGAAGGAAAAGGATTATTGATAATTGATAGTTGGGATAATCAGGTGCCTGAAGGAGTGAGGGGATATGTCCAGACAAATCTCAAAAGGGAAATAATTCTTGATCGACTTTATCCCTTTCAGCCTCGTTATTGGTCAGTGGAGGTCTTTTCTTGGGGGCAAAATTGAGTTTCGACTAGAGAAACAGTAAAATTTAGTGAATGATAATCGGCAAAGTTGCTCGCAATACCTTTTTTCTTTCCGTTTCTCAAGTTGCCAGCCGGTTAATAGGATTTTTATATTTTATTTTTTTGGCCCGAATTTTGGGGGTTAGAGGCTTTGGTGTTTATACCTTTACGACCGCTTTTATCTATAACTTCGTTCCGGTAGCTGATTTTGGGGTTGAGAGGTTAGTAATGCGGGACATTTCCCGCCAGCCGAAAGAAGCTCGATATTATTTATCTCGCCTCTTGCCTTTAAGAGTTTTTTTGGCCATTTTTGCCTTTGTTTTGGCCGTAATTTTGGGTTTAGTTCTCCATCAGCCCTGGAAACAAATTCTCTATTTAGCTATTTTCGGTTTAGCTCTTGTTCCATATAATTTAACTTTACTGTTTGCCAGTTTTTTAAACTCTCGCGAAAAAATGGGTTATTTAGCGGGGGCCAATATTGGCCTTGTTTTATTGACCGCTTTCTTTGGAATAACTTTCGGCTACTTGGAAAGAGGACTCTCCTATATTCTTTTGGCTTATCCTTTAGCCAACCTGCTGATATTGGGAGTTTTTTTAATTAATGGTAAGTCTTGGGGAGTTCCATTCGGTTGGATTATCGATTGGCAGTTTTGGAAAAAAAGCTTATCTCAATCTTGGGTTTTTGCTTTTTTCCTGATTGTGGCCGTCTTTTATTTGCGCTTAACGACAATTTTGGTTAATTTAATTAAAGGCCCCGAAGCGACTGGTTTTTACAGCTCTGCTTTTAAATTTGTCGAGGCAATGATTCTTATTCCCCAATCCTTAGCCTTAGCTCTTTTCCCTCTTTCTTCAAAACTAATGGTCGAAAATAAAGGACAACTGAGAGGGGTTTATGGAAAAGGTTTAGCCGTTTTGTTCCTCGCCTCTTTGCCTTTCTCTTTAGGGCTGATTTTTGGGGCAAACCTTATTATAAAATTTTCCTACGGGGTAAATTATTTGGCGGCCAGGCCGGTCTTGGCCGTTTTGGGAGTTGGATTAATTTTCTTTTTTGTTAATGCTTTGGCCGGCAATGTAATTCAGAATTCTAAGGAAGTGAGGAAATTTTTACCATTTGCGATTGTAAACTTTTTGATTACCTTGTTTTTTGCTCTGATTTTGATTCCGCGTTATTCTATTGTTGGGGCGGCCTGGGCAGTAGTGGGGGGAGAAATCTTTGGCTTAATTATTAATAATTATTTTGTTTTAAAGGTTCTTAAATAATGGTTAAGCTTTCAATTGTCATTCTTTCTTGGAATACGAAAGAACTTTTAAAACAGTGTTTAGAATCATTAAAAAGAGAAATTCAGACCGTAGGGGGAGCGGAAATAATCGTTGTCGACAACGGCTCTAGCGACGGCAGTCCCCAGATGGTGGAAGCGGCTTTCCCCAAAGTAAAACTGATAAAAAACAAGGAAAACCTTGGCTTTGCCAAAGGAAACAATTTAGGGCTTAAGGAAGCGGTCGGGAAATATATTATGCTCCTGAACTCGGATACAACAGTTGGGAAAGGGGCACTTAAAGTCCTAGTAACTTTCCTGGAAAAAAATGGAGAAGATAACTTAGCTCTTTCTCCTTTGCTCATGTTGCCTAACGCTCAGCCCCAAATTGACTATTTTATGCACTTTCCGAATTTCTGGCAGATATTTTTGTACCACCATCCGCTTTGGCGCCCGATTGCTCTGAGGGTCGGGCCAGTAAGGTCTTTAATTGCCCAAGAGCCGGCCAAAGAGCCCTTCGAAGTGGAACAGCTGCCGGGAGCGGCGATTGTCGCCAGCCGGAAGGTTTGGCAGGAAGTAGGAGATTTGGATAAAGATTATCATTTCCTTTTTGAAGATGTTGATTGGTCGTGGCGAGCGCAAAAAAAAGGTATTAAGCTAATAGTGATTCCGGAAGCGGAAGTTGTTCATTTTGGCGGTGGTAGTTGGCGAAAAAAACTTAAGGAGAATGCGAGTCGCTTTTATTATCAATTTTTTGCTTCTTTTTTACTTTTTGTCCAAAAAAATTATGGCTCGCGGGCGAGAACTTTTTATAAATGGGCGATTATTAGCAGTTTTTTTCTTACCCTTAAACCCATCTTGGCTTTTAAATTTTGGTGGCATAATGGCCGACAATTAAACCTATGGGGATAATTGCGGTAATCCTTTTAGCTTTTTTCTTGCGATTAATTAACCTTAGCCAGTCGTTATGGTTAGACGAAGCAGTCCAGGCAATAACTGCCAAGGAAAGCTTGGCTTTTATTTTTCAGGAAATTATCGGTGATTTTCACCCACCCCTTTATCACTTTTTAATGCATTTTTGGGTGAGAATCTTTGGGAGTAGTGAAGTTGTCTTAAGAATGCCTTCGGCCTTGTTTGGAGTAGGGACAGTTTTCTTTGTTTATAAATTGGGGGAATTGGGGGGATTGGGAAAATGGGGGAAACTGGTGGCCGCTTTATTTTTGGCGACCGCCCCCTTCCATATCTATTACTCACAAGAAGCGAGGATGTATAGTATGGCTTGCTTTTTGGTGGCGGGGTCAATGTACTACTTTTTTAAAATTAACGAATTAACGAATTTGAAGATTAAAAGATTAGATTTTGTCGCTTCTTATTTCGTTTTCTACTTCGTTTTCACCCTTTTGGCTCTTTATGCGGACTACTATGCTTTTTTGGTCCTCGCGGCGCAGGTTTTAGTTCTTCTCTGGCAAAGAAAGTATAAATTTCTTCTCGCTTATCTCTTATTGCTTTTCACTTATGTTCCCTGGTTACCGATGTTTACTGCGCAACTCAAGATCGGAATGGCCGCGACCCGGGCTTTGCCCGAATGGGGAGGACTGGTTAATTTGTCTTTTGTTAAAGCCTTGCCTTTGACCTTGGTGAAATTTACTCTTGGCCGAATAACGATTTTTGATAAACGGTTTTACTCGGGAGTGATTTTGGCGATACTGGGAGGGCTGGGGGTTTTGGGGACGCGGATATGGAGGAAAATTAGAGGGGATAAGGAAGGTTGGGGGAAGGTGGTTTGTTTATGGTTATTTTTGCCTCTCTTGACTGCTTGGATAGTTTCGCTTCTCATCCCAAACTATCAGCCTTTCCGGCTACTTTTGACTTTACCCGCTTTTTATCTGCTTTTGGTTTGGGGGATTTCCGCTTTCAAAAAAAGAAAGTATCAGATTTTGGCGGCCGGGGTAATTCTGGTAATAAACCTTCTTTCTCTTTCAGTTTATTATCTTAATCCCTATTTTCGGCGTGAAGATTGGCGGGGGACAGTGAAGTATTTAGAGGATAAAAATGATGGAGTAGCTCTTTTGCCTTCGGAAACTTCCAACTGGCCGTGGCGGTATTACACTCAGGAAAAGGTTGAGTTAATAACGGTGGCTACCGGGACAACTAAAATTGAGTTGCCAATGTCCCTGCCGGATACCCCAAAACTTTATTATATTCGGTACCTAGTCCCTCTTTTTGATCCCGAGGAGCTAATTTTGGCAGAGCTAAAGCAAAAAGGCTATACTAAGGTAGGGGAAAAAAGTTTTAATCAAATTCCGGTTTGGGAATATCAAAAAATTAACTAATTTGTCAATTAATGAAGGTCGGAATTGATATTAGTCAGATTACCTATGAAGGAACAGGGGTGGCGGCCTATACCCGCTCCCTGGTAAAAGCCCTTTTGCGGGTAGATAAAAATGATGATGAGTTTGTTCTTTTCGGTTCGTCTTTAAGAAATCGCCGTCCCTTAATCGAGTTTCAAAAGAGCTTGTTAGCCAAAAATGCTAAGATCAAGTTCTCTTTTTTGCCGCCAAAACTGCTGGAATTTCTTTGGAATGGAGTCCATATTTTTCCAATCGAAAACTTTATTGGTGAGGTCGATGTTTTTCATTCTTCTGATTGGCTGGAACCGCCGAGCCGGAAAGCCAAAAAGGTGACCACTGTTCATGATTTGGCTGTTTTTAAATATCCGGAAACTTTTAGTCCGCGTGGGGGCCACAACATTGTGGAGAACCAAAAGAGGAAATTGCATTTTGTTAAACAAGAGTGCGACCTGATAATTGCTGTTTCGGAGACGACCAAACAAGAGGCGATGGAAATCCTAAAAATTCCCGAAAGGAGAATTAAGGTTGTTTATGAGGCGGCAGACCCGATCTATTATCGGCGCCCGACTGCCGAGATCGCGGAGGTAAAAAGAAAGTATCGTCTCGAAGAGGACTATCTTCTTTGTGTCGGCACGCGGGAGCCGCGTAAAAATTTAAACCGAGCGATTATGGCTTTTGCTGAAATTGCCGTCGCCAATAAAGGTCTTTCTTTAGTGATTATTGGAAAATATGGCTGGGGAGACGATAGTTCAAAGTTCAATCCTTCGACAAAGCTCAGGACAAGAGTTCAAAGTTCAAAGCTGGAGACCAGGGTGAAAACTTTGGGATTTGTCGAGAAGGAAGACTTAGCTCGGCTTTACAGCGGGGCGAGTGCTTTCATCTATCCTTCTTTATATGAAGGGTTTGGTTTGCCGATTTTGGAAGCAATGGCTTGTGGCTGTCCGGTGATTACCTCAGATTTAGGAGCGATGAAGGAAGTAGCGGAGGAGGCGGCCTTGCTGGTGGATCCGGAAAGCATTGAAAGCATTGCAGGGGAAATTTCCAAAGTATACCGGAACAAAAAGTTACAAGAAGAACTTAAAGTAAAAGGTCTTAAAAGAGCAGGGGAGTTTAGCTGGGAAAAGACAGCGCTGCAAACATTAGAACTATATCGAGGCTTGACGAATTAAAAGCTTAGGATGAAAAATAAAGCAGAACTGATTTTAATTGTCATATTGTTGCTGACAGCTTCTTTTTTACGTCTATATAAAATTGATCGATTAACTAATTTTCAATATGACCAGGCGAGAGACGCCTTATATACAAAAAGATTAGTTGTAGATCACAAGCTACGCCTTATTGGACCCCAGGCTTCCCCCGGATTTTACACTGGTCCAGCATATTATTATTTAATGGCTCCATTTTTATTTCTATCCAGACTAGATCCAGCGGGAATTGATTTTGGGGTAGCCGTTTTTAATATTTTTGCAGTTTTACTCTTGTATTTTCTGCTTAAGAAAATAACCAACAGCTCTCTAATTTCTTTTGCCTTGTCTTTTTCATATTCGGTTCAGCCGCAGGTTCTTTGGCAGTCGAGATTTTCCTGGAATCCCAATTTGACGCCTCTTTTTATGCTTCTGTTTATTTTGGGCTTTTTACTGGTATCCGAAAAAAAATCATCGGGCTGGATGGTTTCTTCGATTTCTTTGGGCTTTCTTCTTCAACTCCATCTTTCAACCGCTTGTCTGATTCCCATGGTTTTGTTCTTTATCTTTTTACAGAGGAAAAACAAAAAGATTTTTGACCGTTGGTTCTTTCTTTCTTTAGGAGTTTTTATGATAATGATGTTGCCGTTTTTAGTGATAGAACTACGCCATGATTTTCCCAATCTCAGGAATCTCTATAAATTTGTAACCAAAGGACCTGATACCAACTTACCTCCACCGCCACTATTTCAAGGTATTTGGGAGAAATTGCGGTTTCTTTTTTCAATATTACCTTTGGGGATAAATAAAAATTTAACTTCAGCTTTGGTAGTGGCGGGAACCCTGATAGCTTTCTTTTATTCAGTTAAAAAGGAAAAACAGAAAAACAAAAACCTTTTGGTATTTTACCCAGTTTTGTTTTTAATTTTAATGTCCGTGGTCTACCGGGGCAGCTTTTTCCAATATTATATGACATTTTTATATCCTGTAACATTTCTGATTTTAGGGGTGATTTTTTCTTCTTTTTTAAAGAGACAAGTCCATTTTTTATTTTTGCTCATTTTATTGCCGGTTATTTTCTTAAACATTAAAAAAGATCTTAATATTTATAAAGCAGGATCAACTGTGGGTAACCCTAAAAGTGTTGCTGCGATAATTGCCTCAGATAAGGAGGCCAATGTTAATTTTAATATTGTTGGTATCAGAGGCGATGATAGGTATGACCATAATGGAGTTGATTACCGCTATTATCTTGAGACTTTTTATAATAAGAGGGCTTTAGACTGGGATATTGTTGATTATCAAGATTCAAAAATTCTTTATGTTGTCAGCAATCTAGGGGAAATTGACCCCTTAAAGTCAAATATTTGGGAGATACAACTATTTAACCCAAAAGATTTGGTTGATCAATGGCAGTTAAATGAAAATACAGTAATATATAAGTTAACGAATTAAAAGAATAATAGTATTTAGTATCTAGCATCGACAAACCTTTTGTTTTAAAAACTAATTTTCGAATTATGCTAATCGGGGTTGATGCCAATGAGGCAAACCAAAAAAATCGGGTAGGAGTCGGCCAGTTTGCTTTTAATGTGATTAGACAGTTGGAAAAAATTGATAAAAGAAATTTCTATCTTCTTTATTTAAAAGAGCCAGCTTTGCCTGACTTACCGAAGGAAAGAGAAGGGTGGCGATACCGAGTTTTTGGGCCGAGTAAATTATGGACTCAAGTAGCTCTTCCGTTGAAACTATTTACTCAAAGAGAAAAGCTAAGCGTTTTTTATAGCCCCAGCCATTATGCTCCTCGCCTCTCCCCTTTTCCAACCGTCATTTCCATTATGGACCTTTGGCATCACCGTCATCCGGAGCAATTTGCCAAAAAGGACCTCTATCAATTAAGGAAATGGGAAAGCTATTCAGTCAAAAGAGCCAGCCGAATTGTTACCATCTCTGAATTTTCCAAATCGGAAATAGTCAAGATATACCAGTACCCGCCGGAAAAGATTATGGTCGCCTATCCAGGATA
>DATKWX010000076.1:0-6660 GCA_035529355.1 Bathyarchaeia archaeon | reverse complement strand
TTACTATTGGGTTGAAGGTGAGGGTGTGGGTGTGGGCGATGGTGAAGGACTAGGTTCAAGGCTTGGTGATGGTGAAGGGCTTGGTGATGGGCTGGAAGAAGGAGTCGGACTAGGTGAGGGAGAAACAATTGGTGTTGGGCTAGGTGATTTTTTTACTATCGGTTTTACACTGGGTTTGGGAGACGGTGAAGGTGAGGGGCTGGGAGACGGACTGGGTGAAGGGCTGCTTATTGGCGACGGGCTCGGAGACGGTTCTGGCTTTTCTTTATTAATATTTTTGCCGATATAAAAAGCTCCGGCAGCTCCGCTAAAAAGAAAAACTATTATTACTCCTTTAATTAAGTTTTTTCTTCTGTTGAGCAGTCTTCCTAGCTTAGACCCTAAGAACATACGAACATTATATCATCTTTCCCTCAAACTTACGAAATTTCCCTCAACCATCATGCTAACCAAGCCAACAGTCATGCGAACTAACCCCATCGTCATGCTGAATTTATTTCAGCATCTCATCAAGAGAAAGAGGAAATCCTGAAACCCTCCAAAGGCGGGCAGGCAAGTTCAGGATGACATACTTGTCTTTAGGGGATATGTGCCAATTTTGCTACTCGACATCATTCTAAAAAGATATTTAAAAGTTGACTTTTATTTCTTCCATGCGTATGCCTCTTGGAGAAAAAGGAACAGTAGAAAATACCAACAAGAAAAAGAACAAAGTGGTGCACTTCGAGGTAGAATGTAGGTCCTGAAACAATCAAGACATCTATATCCTATAATAATAATTATATTGACAAAATAGCTTTAATAAGATAAAATAAGAACCTTGTTTGAATGATATTGCTTGTTTTAAATAAAAGCATTTAAAAACAGGCGATTTTTTTAGCACCTTTAAAACTAAAGTATCAGGCATCAATAGAACAGAACCTTGGAGTTAACCCTGGGGATTGTTTTGGCCACTATTATAAATAATTAGCGACTAAAACAATCCTCAGGGAGCGGAAAAAACGCCGCATAAACCCCAAAGCCCAATAGGGCGAGGAAAACGGGAATAGCCAATTCCAAACCCACGAGTTTAAAGACTGGTGGTAGGGAGAAAAGGTGAAACCGACTGGCAAACCATAGCCAGGATAAAGATTTAATCTGGAAGTCCGGATTGTCCGGACGAATGCTTGGCCAAGATCCGATTTATCGGATAAGGGCGGCCAAGAAAGTCGATAACCCTATAACTCAACTCCGTCTTGGGGTTGACCTGAATTGTCCCGGCATTGACCGTGGACAAGACTTAGGGAAAGGAAAATGCCCCGAGCAAGAATAGATTTTCCTGACAATTTTCCCAGTCCTTCTGGGATTGCAAAAGTTAGCAAAGGGCCGGAGACGGTCAAAAAAGAGGGAAAAAGATTGAGGGAAGCACACCTGCAGGCTTTCAATCTTTTCCGGCGGCTGGTGTCCGCCATCATCTCAAATGGAGATGAATATAAAAAACCACCCGGCGGTTGACCACCAATCGCCAAAGCGGTGAAACAGTACACCGTCTTTCTGAAACGGGAGTGCGCGCCTTTGGTGCACAAATCCAACCCAAAGTAAGAAGAAAAAGTCCGAGTAGGCTTCGGCTGAAAGGATGTGGATTGACGAAGATGAAAAAGACTTTGGTCGTTATTGTGAGTGTGTTTGGGCTCTTGCTTGGGATTTCGATCCCGGTGTTTGCCCAGGGCGGTGTAGGGTTCTGTGAACACTACGCCACCGTTGTTCGGGATGGGGTGCCGGTCTACCGGACGCCCGGTAGAGCATACATAGGATCCCTGCCGTATATCTGGCCGAGCGATGGCCAGGTCACGCGGGTGGGCGTCGTGGCCGAGCGGTGGGTCTCCGGGGTGGAGTGGTTGCAGATTTCGGTGTACCCCAACGAGCAGTGGCTACGGGCGGCTGACGTCGTCGAGGACGGGTGCAACAGGCCGCTCGATTATCGCGTCAATAGCTGGACGGATACCGTTCCAGTGGTGTCCCTGTTGCCTTGGGGTTGGCGTAGCAAGGGGGTTGACAGCGAAAGCTTTATCTGTGTGGAAGAACTTGTCCCCCCACAATATCGGCTCTTGGAGTACGTGAGCCGTACGTGTTTGTCTTTCGACCCCAATCAGCTAGTTCCCGTGAGGGCTCCCTACTTCGTTACGATTAATGGCTCTGGCGGTCGGTTCGCCAACTCCCGGGAATACACTTACCGGAGTGACAGTCTCAACGATTGGTATTCAGGGTATACCATTCCAACCTCTCGTCTCCGGTGGCAGGTACCCGCGATCGACGGTTACAATTGGGAGTGCTGTATGAAACTCACGACCCCGTCAGGGGTGATTGATGCCTCTTATTTGTACCGGTAATCCGCTCTAGAGCGGAACATGATCCCTCCTAATGGCGGAAATCATTTGGCTGGCGCGCGCTTGCGTGCTGTCTAGTTGGATGGTTTTTGTCGTTAAGGAGGGTTTTTTATTGCCTAAATTTTGCTACTTGACAAGGTGAACGATTGTTTACTATAGTGGGATTATGAACGACAAACGTCTTGACAAGCTAAAAACTTTTTACAAAAAATTCCGGCGCTTGCCTTCTTACTCGGAGATGCTTCGGCTTTTCGGTCTGGCTTCCAAAAATGCCATTTACAAAATCGTTAAAAAATGGCAGGAGTCAGGTTTTTTGCAAAAGATTAATCACAAGTTGTCGCCCACGGGAAAATTCTTTCAACTGCCGATTTTGGGTTTGGTCAAAGCCGGTTTTCCTACATCGGCTGAAGAAGTGGTGGATTTTTTGTCTTTGGACGACTACCTGATTGACAAACCTCAGTCCTCTTTTTTACTCAAAGTTTCCGGCGACTCCTTGAAGGATGTGGGTATTCTCGAAGGCGACCTGGTGGTGATTGAGAAAAAACAGCAAGCTTGCAGCAACGAAATAGTTTTGGCTTTCATTGACCAAGAATGGACCTTAAAAATATTTCAAAAAAGAGGCAGCCGGGTTTTTCTTCAATCAGCCAACAAAAAATATCCCTCCTTTTATCCCCGCCAAGAATTGCAGATTTTCGGCGTAGTCAAAGGATTAGTAAGGAAAATTTAGCATGTTTCAAGTCCGTTCCTGGCCCACCGCGATTTTACATTTAGACGCCGACGCTTTTTTCGCTTCGGTTATCCAGGCGGTTAAACCTCAACTCAAAGGCAAACCAGTAGTCGTTGGTAAAGAACGAGGGATTGCCACCGCCTTTTCTTACGAAGCCAAAAAACTGGGAGTCAGAAGGGGAATGACTTTTTCCCAAATCAAAAAAACCTGCCCGCAAGCGATTTTTATTGATTCGGACTATGAGATTTACTCGCTTTTTTCCCAAAAAATGTTTACTATTATCCGCTCTTTTTTCCCTATGGTTGAGCAATATTCTGTGGATGAAGGCTTTGTTGATTTAAAGGGTCTTAAGCGGCCCTTAAATTCAAGTTATCAGCAAATGGCCAAAGCCGTTAAAGAAAAAATAGAGAACAGTTTGGGGATCACTGTTTCCGTGGGTGTTTCTTTAACAAAATCTTTGGCCAAACTTGCTTCTTCTTCCCGCAAACCTTCAGGTTTGACTTTAGTTGATGGCTTAAACATTGAAAATTTTTTAGCTAAGATTCCGGTACAGGATGTTTGGGGCATTGGCGAAAACACGGCCGCCTACCTTAGAAAAAATGATATTCAAACCGCCTTGGATTTTACCAGCCAAAAAGAAATTTTTATTGAACAACATCTTACCAAGCCATTTTTGGAAATTTGGGATGAGCTTCGGGGCAACCAAATCTACAACCTCAACCCTTACCCCAAAGAGTCATATAAAGGAATGTCCAAAAGCCAAACATTTTATCCGGCGACCAATAATGTTCATATTGTCTGGGCCCAATTATTGAACAACATTGAGTCTGTTTTCAAACGAGCCCGGATGTTTAACTACCGGGTAGGCAAGATCTTTATTTTCCTAAAAACCCAGCAGTTTAATTACCAAGTGCGCAGTATTAAACTGCTGGAAAAAACCTGTTTCCCTCTTTTGATCCGTGAACAACTGAAGCAGGCTTTTTCTCAAATATACCAAAGAAATACTTTATACCGGGCCACCGGTTGTCACCTGACCGATCTTGAGGAACAAACCACTTGGCAGCCCAGTCTGTTTACCGACCGGGTAGCTGAAGAAAAAGCCAAACGGCTTTATTCTATTTGGGAAACTAAGAAAGTGGATTTTGGTACCAGTCTTTTAAATCCTCAACACCAGGAAGAAAAAAAACCGATTTTCCGGACCAGGATGCCTTTGTTACTTATCAATAATTTCTAATCCTCCTTCGCGAAAATCCGAGTCCGCCAGATGGCGGATCGGCTGAATAGCTTCTGTAAAGTCTAATTATTTTCGCTTCGGCAGGATTTCAGCTTAAAGTCGGAAATGATAGTTAAGATATTAGTAGGAATCCGAGGCTTCTTAAGCCTCGGAGCTTCAATAAACCAACTGTCCGCAACCGGCCTTGATACCTTGGCCAAAGCGATAGCGCCGGGTAACATTGATGCCTCCTTTTTCCAAGATAGCTTTAAATTTTTCAATTTGCTTAGGTGGAGAAGGCGTAAAAATACCCGTTGGGTTATAGCTGATCAGATTAACCAAAAAAAGTTTTTTCTTCATTAAACTGACCAATTCTTGGGCGCAAGCTTTACTGTCATTAACACCTTTAATCATTAGATATTCAAACATGACTTTGCGATGGGTTTTTTGAATATAGTCATCTACAGCCTTAAAAACTTGGTTTAAAGGATATTTTCGGTTAATCGGCATCAGTTTGGAGCGCAGTTGGTCATTGGGAGCATGAAGGGAGATAGCTAAGTTAACCTCCAGTTTTTCCCTGCTTAATTTTTTAATCCCTTCAATAATACCGCTGGTGGAAATGGAGAACTTTCTTTGGCCCAAGTTAAAGCCGTCTTTATCATTCAAAATCCTTATGGCCGCAATCACGTTTTTATAATTTAAAAAAGGTTCGCCCATGCCCATAAAAACAAGATTAGTGACTTTGACACTTTCTTTTTTTAAAAGCCGGCTGAAAAACAAAACTTGGTTAATGATTTCTTTAGGTTCAAGATTTCTTTTAAAACCCATTTTACCGGTGGCGCAGAATTTACAGGCCAAAGAACAGCCAACTTGGGAAGAGACGCAGACGGTGTTACGGCCGTCCTTATGTCTCATTAGTACTGACTCTACTCTTAAGCCGTCCTTCAATGTTATAAGTATTTTAATTGTTTTTTTATTTCGGGAGACAAAAGTTTTCGCTTTAATGGTTAAAGGAAACTGTTTTTCCAACTTTTGTCTCAAAGATAAAGGCAGGTTTTTGGCTTCCGACCAATCAGAGATTAAATTTTTAAAAACAGCAGTTTTAATTTGAGAAATCCGGTATTGCGGTTCATTTTTGCAAACTAGGTTTAAGTCAATATTCATAAGCTTTATTTTAGCACTTTAATTTTCATGCTATACTATAAGCTATGGTTGATCCCAGAATAAGAAAACTGGCCCAAGTTTTAGTTGACTATTCGGTCAAGGTAAAAAAAGAAGACAAGGTTTTAATTGAGTGTTCTGATCCTGACGGCTTACCTTTAGCCAAAGAGCTTTACAAACTGATTTTTCTAAAAAGAGCTTATCCTTATTTGCTTTTAGGGACAGAAGACCTTTCATATTTTTATTTTAAAAATGCCACTAAAGAACAGTTGACCAAAAAGCCCAAGATAATGGACTTTATTGCCGACTGGTGTGATAAATCCATAAGAATCAAAGCAGCCAAAAACGATCGGGACTTGGCCAACATCAAGCCCGAAAGAATTTTACTTCGGCAAAAAGCAATAGAAAAAGTACACGATAAATTCCTAAAAAAACCTTGGGTGGTTACCTATTGGCCGACCGAATCCATGGCTCAGTCAGCCGAAATGTCTTTGGATGAACTTGAGGATTTTTATTTCCGTTCTTGTTTACAGGATTGGCAAAAAATAGGCCAGCGACTAGGCAAGATTAAAAAAATTATGGACAATGCATTAAAAGTTGAAGTCGTCGGTGAGAAAACAAAGCTTAGTTTCAGTTTAAAAGGCCGTTTAGCCATGGTTTGCGACGGCAGATACAATATGCCTGACGGCGAAATCTTTTCTGCTCCGTTGGATGGTACTATGAACGGTGAGATTTATTTTGATTTTCCCACCCTTAGATTGGGTAAAGAAGTAAGGGATATTTGGTTAAAATTCAAAAACGGTAAGGTTGTTTCCTCTTCTGCTTCCTACAACAAAGATTTTTTAGAAAAAAGTCTTCAGCTTGACAAAGGGTCTTCAAAGCCGGGCGAGTTTGCTTTAGGAGCAAATTTCGGCATTACTCGTTTTATGCAGAACACCTTGTTTGACGAAAAAATAGGGGGTACTATCCATTTGGCTTTAGGCAGGGCTTATGATGACAAGGAAGGCGGCGGGGAAAATAAGTCCGCTATTCACTGGGATCTGGTAAAGGATATGAGAAAAAAAGGCAGTAGAGTGGTTTTTGACGGTAAAGTAGTTCTTAAAAATGGAAAGCTAATTTGAGGATGGCAATTAGACCGACAAAGAAAAGACTTAAAATTAAAGATCTTCTTATGTCTTTTTTGATCAATTCCG
>DATKWX010000075.1:0-5465 GCA_035529355.1 Bathyarchaeia archaeon | reverse complement strand
GAGTGTTTGGCGACCAAAAACTTTTTCTGTATGGCAGGAGAAGTTACCAGTAAAGCAAAAATGAACTTTGAAAAAATCGGCCGCCGCGTAATTAAAAGACTGGGTTATACGATTCCTGAGCTGAATTTTCATTACCGGACTACACCCATAATGGTTAAAATTCATAAACAATCTTCTGATATTAGTAAGGGTGTAAACAGGGGTGGAGCCGGTGATCAGGGAATGATGTTTGGCTATGCTTGCAAAGAAACAAAACAATTAATGCCGGCGCCCATCATTATTGCCCATAGGCTGGCGCAAAAACTTGACAAAATAAGGCAGAAAAAAATCATTCCTTATCTTCGTCCGGACGGAAAAAGCGAAGTCAAAGTCCGCTATGAAAAAGGCAAGCCGATAGCAGTCGAAGAGGTGGTTTTGGCCGCTGCCCATCAACAGCAAATAAGCAATGAAGAAATAAAAAAAGATTTGTATCAAAAAGTGGTCATACCGGTTCTGGAAAAATTTAAATTCAAGATTAACGAGCGTAATTTTATTGTTAACGGTGCCGGTCGTTGGGAAATCGGCGGTCCGGCTTCAGATACCGGTGAAACAGGCAGAAAGATTATTGTTGACACTTACGGTGGTATGGGCCGGCATGGCGGCGGCTGTTTTTCCGGCAAAGATTTAACCAAAGTTGACCGGTCCGGCGCTTATGCCTGCAGGTTTTTAGCTAAAAATATTGTAGCTGCCGGTTTAGCAGATAGGGTGGAAGTGAAAACATCTTATGTAATTGGTCGGACTCGTCCCTTAGACAGGGGGATTGAAACCTTTGGTACCGAGAAAAAACCAAGAAAGCAAATTGAAGAATTTGCCTGGAAACTGCTGGATTTGTCAGTACCGCAAATTTTGGAAACGCTTGATTTAAGGCGGCCGATCTATGAGAAAACAGCGGCTTACGGACATTTTGGCCGTTCTGGATTTCCCTGGGAAAAAATAGTAGTATAGCATCGATGGATAAACCAGGGTGGGTTAAAGAAATCAAGGTTTTGGTGTGGGATCTTGACGGAACGTTATATAAAGAAATTCCCCAAGTAAAAGCCGGTATCGAAAAGAAATGCATTGAAGTGGTGGCTGAGGCGGAATCGCTTTCTTTGGAAAAAGCTAAAGAGCTGTTTTTTTCTACCCGTGAAAAATTAAAAAGCAATACCAGAAGCCTGCTTTATTTAGGCGTGGATAGAGAATATGTGATGAGTGGTGAGTGGTCTAATATATTCCGGCTTAAATATCTTCGTAAAGACAGCAATCTTTTAAAAATGTTTCAGCAATTAAAAGCCTTAAGACACATTTTGAGCACGAACAGCAATGGCGTGGTTGCCAGGAAAAAATTAAAAAAAATAGGTTTGCCATTTGATGTTTTTGAAAAATTGTTCTGCCATGTTGATTTGGGGATATTAAAACCGGAACCTGAAGCTTTCACGATCGTACTTCAATTTACCAAACTTAAACCCCATGAGCATCTTTTTATAGGTGACAGTGAAGGAAAAGAAATGATACCGGCTTCAAAAGTAGGTTTTAGAACTTGTTTTGTTTGGGGAAAATCAAAATTTAGCGACATTAGTTTACGGACAGTTTACGACACGGTAGAGTTGTTTAACTAGACTGGAAACAAGCTGGTGTTCCGGTAATATTTGTTAACAGTGAAAAGTTTAACTTTTCTGAAACCGGGGGTGATAGAGAAATGGTAGCCAGAGCAGTTTGGGAACAAGTTCAAGGCATTCATCCTGGTTTGGTTAAACAAATGAGAGAAAAATGGATTTCTTGAGGTGTGATAAGTGTGATAATGATTTTTAGCAATTAATTGAAGCTTAGAGAAAATTAGGATAGAATTAGAGTAAATATGAAAGGCAAATTCATTGTTTTTGATGGTTTAGATGGGTCAGGTAAGGCAACCCAGACGAAATTATTGGTTGATTATTTAAAAACTAAAAAGATTAAAACCGAAGTGGTTGATTTTCCTCAATATCAAAAAACTTTTTTTGGCAATTTGGTTTCTCGGTATTTAAAAGGAGAATTTGGGGGTGTTAATGAAGTTTCTCCCTATCTTTGTGCGTTAACTTATAGCGGCGACCGTTGGCAAGCCAAACCGAAAATGGAAAAAACGTTAAAATCAGGAAAAATTTTAATTGCTAACCGCTACGTTTCTTCTAATCTGGCTTTTATGGGTGCCAAGATTAAATTGCCAAAAGAAAGAGAAAGATTTTTTGAATGGCTGCAAAGATTAGAATATCAAATTTATGGCATTCCCAGAGAAGATTTATTAGTTTATTTATCCATTCCGCCAAAAGTCGGTCAGCGTTTGGTTTTAAACAAAGGCTGCCGGAAATATTTAGGCAATAAAAATAAGTACGATATCCACGAAGCCAACTTAAAATATTTAGGAAAAGTTCAGAAAATATATCTAAATTTAGTTAAGCGTTTCCCTCATTGGCGAAAAATCGACTGTCTTGACAAACAAGGGAAGCTTATGTCAAAACAAGAAATTCATCGGCTTATTGTTAAGATTTTGCTTAAGCGGAAAATTGTGATATGATATTAAACATTATTAAACACATTCAGTAAGTTCTCCTGCGAGCTTCTTGCTGAATGGACGAACAAGGAGAACATGGCAAAAGTTTCCGCGTATGAGGTTTCCTTAAAAGACCTGCTTGAGGCTGGTTGTCATTTTGGTCATCAGTCAGGCCGATGGCAACCAAAAATGCAGCCGTTTATTTGGGGGGCTAAAGAGGGAGTCCACATCTTTGATTTGGTCAAAACAGCCGCTTTTCTGCGAGAAGCATGTTTGGCAGTTCAAGATTTGGTTTCCGAAGGTAAGACGATTGTTTTTATTGGTACCAAACGCCAAGCTCAAGCGATTATTAAGGAAGAAGCAACCAAGGCCGGTATTTCTTATGTCATCAACCGTTGGTTAGGCGGAACGATTACCAACTGGGAGCAGATAAAAAAGAGCCTTGATAAACTTAAAGAAATGAGGGATAAAAAGGAAAAGGGTGACTATGAAAAATACACGAAAAAAGAAAATGTTTTAATTGATCGAGAAATCACGCGTTTAGCACGATTTTTTGACGGTTTGGTAGATTTAAAACAGCCACCTGATGCCCTTTTTATTGTTGATGTTAAAAAGGAAATTGCGGCTGTTAGAGAAGCAAATAAAAAGGGGATCAAAGTTTTTGCTATTGTTGATTCCAATGCTGATCCTGATTTGGTTGATTATGTGATTCCGGCCAATGATGATGCTGTTCGGTCAATTAAACTAATTGTGGCCAAAATTGCTCAGGCGGTTGAAGAAGGAAAGAAAATAGCTAAAAAAAAGGCTAAATAATTTCTTTTAATATGAATGTTCATTTAGATCAAATCAAAAAACTCCGCTTTCAGACAAAAGCAGGAGTATTAAATTGTCGGCAAGCGCTTCAGGAAAGCCGTGGTGATTTGGAAAAGGCAAAAAGGTGGCTTCGAAAAAAAGGTATGGCGACGGTGGCAAAAAAGAAAGATCGAACGGTTAAGGCGGGTATAGTGGAAGCCTATATTCATGCGGGAAAGCAAGTCGGTGCTTTGGTCAAACTTTCTTGTGAGACTGATTTTGTCAGTAAGACCAAAGAGTTTAAAAATTTGGCCCATGAGTTGGCAATGCAGGTTGCAGCCATGAACCCTAAGAACATCAGCGAACTTCTTGAACAAGACTCTATCCGCGATTCCAAACAGAAAGTAAAAGATTTAGTTAATCAACTTATTGCCAAAATGGCGGAGAATGTTAGAATTGAAGCGATAAGCAGGCTTAAAATTTAGGCTTTTTTATGCTAGAAGAGATTGTTGATCACGGTAAAAAGGAATTGGGACAGGTACTTGAATTGGTGGTTGATGATTTGAAGGGAGTAAAGACCGGTCGGGCAAAGCCAAGCCTAATAGAGGATGTCAAAGTCCAGGTTTATGAAACGACCATGGTCTTAAGAGAACTGGCGTCGATTTCTGCTCCTGATCCTCATACGTTGATTGTCTCTCCTTGGGACAAAAACATAATTAATAACCTTGAAAAAGCGATTGCCACCTCTGGTTTAAATCTTCACCCCATGGTAGATAATGATTTTCTAAGAATCCAGATACCGGCCTTAACAGAAGAAACCAGGCAAGATTTAGTTAAGTTAGTGGCCCAAAAAATAGAGTCAGGTAGGCGATTAATCCGTCAGGTCAGAACCGAAACCAAAAAAAAGATTGATGAACAAAAGGGCCAACCGGGAGTATCCGAGGACGATTTGCACCACTGGGAAGAAGAACTGCAAAAACTGGTGGATGATTTTATAGAGAAGATAGAAGGTCTAGGAAAAACAAAAGAAGAAGAGCTGATGAAGATTTAAAAAAATTAATTTAATTCATGTTGCCTCCACTTATAACTTTTTTAATTGTTCTTTCTATCCTGGTTTTCTTCCATGAATTTGGACATTTTTTAGCTGCCAAAAAAACGGGAATAAAAGTTTTAGAGTTTGGTTTTGGCTATCCGCCTCGGGTTTGGGCTAAAAAAATTGGCGAAACAATTTATTCTTTAAATTGGATCCCTTTTGGCGGTTTTGTGCGACTTTTAGGTCAGGAGCGGACAGAGAAGAAAAAATGGTCTCAAACACTAAGAAAACGGGCTTTTTTCAGTCAGCCTAAAAAAGCCAAGATTCTGGTTTTGCTGGCCGGAGTTTTTGGGAATTTCCTTCTAGGCACAATATGTTTTTCCATTATATACTCCAAACTTGGTATTCCTAGAAAACTTAACTATGTGGAAGTAGTTGAGGTGGTGGCAGGTAGTCCGGCTGACCAGGCTGGTTTGAAAAATGACATCAGAATTATCAGCGTTAACCAAGAAAAGACAAGGTCAGTTGAAAGCTTTGTTAGGATTGTAGAAGAAAATAAAGGTAGAGAGATAATGATTGAGACAGAAAAAGAAAAATTTTATCTTACTCCGAGAGAGAATCCGCCGGAGAACGAGGGAAGATTGGGGGTAATGATTACTGACACGGAAATGAAGTTTTATCCTTGGTGGCAAATGCCTTTTTTAGGAGCATGGGAAGGCACAAAGGAAGCAATTGTCTGGAGTTGGATGATTTTTCGGAGTGTAATCTTGGTCTTCCAGCAGCTTTTAGGGGGAACTATTCCTGAACTGGCAGGACCAGTTGGCATCTTTCAACTAACGACTGCGGCTGCCAAAGAAGGAATTTTGACATTGGTCCAATTTGTTGGTCTACTTTCAATCAATTTAGCAGTTTTAAATCTGCTTCCTTTCCCGGCATTAGATGGCGGTCACCTAATGTTTCTTTTTTTGGGTAAGTTAGTTAAAGGAGAGAGGCGTGACAAAATTGAGCACGTTATCAATACTATTGGTTTTATTTTTTTAGTAAGCCTAATGATTTTGGTAACCGTCAACGACCTTATGAGATTGTTTAAAAATT
>DATKWX010000074.1:0-15817 GCA_035529355.1 Bathyarchaeia archaeon | reverse complement strand
TAATTCCCGTATAGCCAAACCACTGCTCCCAGCCTGACCAGTTGCCTCTAAACCAGACATTCAGCTTATATTTTCTGGCTGCAGCAACCCAGCGCCAAAGATAGGGAAGAAATTCCTCATCATAGGGCGTAGCAATAGCTACGTGGGTCGCTCCGGTTTGGCTGATATTTTTCACCTGTTCATCAATAATCGCGTCAAAACCAGGATCATTCAGTTTTTCTCTGGCCAAATCACGGGAGTATTTCATCGTGTCAATTGACTGGACTTCCCACCAGGAAGAAGATTGATTGCTCACCGGTAAAAAAGTTTTTTTCTTCACCAAAGACGCAAAACTAATGAAGAAAATAACAAGCGCTATAAAAATAAGGAATAAAATTTTCTTAATTTTTAGCATTTTTCTAACTTAATCACCCTGTCATTCTGGAGCGTTAGCGATAGAATCTCGATTTGAGATCCTATCGTTCGGCTAACGCCTCACTCCAGGATGACAGCCTAAGACAACATAAAATTTAAAGTTTTTAGATTTTGGTTTTAACATTTGATCCGCCAACTGGGGGATTCAGTATCTTTTTTCAAGCCAACCGTCATGCTGAATCCTGATATCCATCAGGACAGGTTTTATTTCAGCATCTTCGCCCCAACCCGTCATGCTGAATTCATTTCAGCATCTTCTCTGATGAATTTTTTCAGTCCCGCCAACAACTCTCTAATACTCTAACTCTCTATCTTTGTTTCCCAAACACAGGTTTGGTATTCAGTTCCCCCAAATATTCTTCCTTAAGTTCATAAATATCGGCAAAAGGATATGAGTTGACCAAATTATAACGCTTATACCCCTCTGTTTCCTTGACGGTTTTAAAAGTAACGTCATTTACATCATTAGTGCGCATTACAATCCAGCGCGCCCAACGGTCAGGGCTGGTTGTCGCGCTTTCCCAATAAGCGCCCGTGCCTTCATGGATAAATTTTTTCATCGGCAAGCCTGAAGAAAAGATAATCGCGTCATGGGAGGCAGCGGAAATAAGGACAAAGCCTTCCTTATCTTTGGCGTTTTTAGAAAGCCAGCCGCTGACCTCGGAAACGTTTTTCTGGCTGGAGCCGACCCGGGCATCATCAATAGTTACCGCGTCTTGATTGACCAAAGAGAAAAACGTCACAAACGCCAGCAAGCCGATTATCACCCAACGAAAATCTTTAGTTTTATGGACTAAATACCCGATAAAAATAGCAATTGAAGGCAGCATCATCACTCCGTAGCGGACGTTAAACCAGGTATTGCCGGAAACACCTTGGATAAAAAGCACAGAATGGCCCAGATACAAAGCCAGAACATTAAACAGCAGAGGTGCAAACAAAGTCAGGCAGCTAATTTTAAGCTCAGGTTTAATTCGCTTGTTCAGCCAAAATAAACCTGCCCCCAAAACTCCCAAAATAGCGGTGAAAGCACCGCAATTGTATGCAAAAGCCAAAAGATAAATTTTAAATGAGAGTAAAAGATTACCTTTGGTTGCCAGCACTCCGGCTTCTTCCATCTGTGCCTGTTGTGCCCGGGCAGAATAAGGCCCGAAAATAAAATAAAGGGCGTCTTTGAAAATCAGCTGGTTCCAAAGCAGCCACAAAAAAACGCCCAAGCCGGCCAAGGTGCCAAACAAGATATAAAGGCCTTCGGTAACCTTGTAACCTTTTTTTCTTAAAGTGTAAAAAATGATTAAAAGACTGCTGAAAAAAAGGAGAAACCAACCATCATAACGAACCAGGCTTGAAAGCATCATCCAAAAACCGGCTTTAACCAAGCTTAATATTTCATCATTTCTAAACCAAAGCATCAACTCATAAACACCGACCATCATGGTGGCAATCAACAAAAGTTCGGTCATGGCAGTTGATTGAAGATAAAGGGTATTGAGATTGGCGGTAAAAACAGCCACTCCTACAAGTCTTCCTAAAATACCGACGCCGATTTTTTGCAGGAATTTATAGATAACAAGGCCGGTGACGACAAAACAAATCATTGACTGCAGGGCGCCGGACAAGCCGGAGTGCCACATAAAATCGTTCCAGATGGTCGGCACCATCAGGAGATGGGGTAATGGAAGCCAAACCGAACCAAGCTGGGCCAAACCTGGTTTAAGCCCCTCTACCACTCTGCGGCCAATATCCAAATGTGACCGGGCGTCATTGTAAGCCAACCCCAAACCGTTTTGGTAATAGTTATAAAAAGCGCCAACCGCTATCAGGATTAAAAACCCAATCACCAACCTTAGGATATTTTTTCTAAGAAAACGACTGATTTTCTCAATTTTATTTTCAGATATGGTTATTTCTATTCGCTGTAAAGAAACTTTCATTTTATTTACTCTGCCTTAGTTTTCTATTTTTTATTATCTCTACCGCTGAGGTAAAAAAAGGATGATCTCCAAAAAAGAGAAAAACAACTACGATTAGAACGATAACAAAATAACCGGTAACAAACTGCTGGCCCGTAATTTTATTTGATAAAAAAAGATTATAAACCAAAGAACTTATCTTACCTTCTTTAATTAATTGAATGTTATATTCATAGGTATAGGGAATAGGAGTGGCCAAATTGATTGCTTCTACTTTTGGCGGTACTTGGGTAGTAGTCATGGCGCCGATAACATTGACTGCCAGACTATAGGTAACCAGAAAGAGAAAAATCAGGTTAAATAATAGATTATGCCGATATTTTGTCAAGGCTGTTCCAATACCGATACAAAGGATAGCTGCCGCAGGAATAAGGTAGCGCGGTCCAAACGCCCACCCGCCCCATGGGTCGCCGAACATTGAATAAGCTAAAATATTTATGAGGCAAACGCTGAACAATACTAAGATAATATTTTTTATTATTTTATTTTTGTAAAGTAAAGCTAAACCTATAAATCCCATGATCAAAATCGGACTGTAAAAAAGCCAGCCCCGTTCATCGCTTAGAAGCAGAATATAAAAGCCGTTTAACTGTTTTCTGGTGACAAAAGGAAGCCTGATTTTAAAAACTTTTTCATCTTTAGTTTGTTGTGTGTTAAGTTTTTGGGCTTCTTCCAGTACAGAATAATCAGCCCGGCCGACCATTTGCCCGATTTCAATCGGTGAACCGGTAAGTTGGTAATTATACCAGCCAAAAAGACCCAAAAATGGCAGCAAACCAATGATTAGTTGAAAAACTCTAAGCTTTAAGCTGATTTTCAATCCTTGCTTTGATTTACTAAAGTGAAAGTGTTTTATAATTGCTGCCAAAACAATCGGGCTTAGAATAATAGCGTTGGATAGATCCATTAACAATCCTATTCCGAACAAAGCGCCAAGCCAAATATTTTTTAAAAGCGTTTTTTCACCAAATAAATTAAGCAAAGCTAAAAGAACAAGTGTAGTAGTAGCTTGGTGTTGAGTATAAGTGAGTGTATAGGAAAGAGCGTTAGTAGCGAAAAGAAAAACAAACCCGCTTAAAATCGCCGAGTATAAACCTGCGCCTAGTTTTCGGGCAAGTTTTGCAATCAAAAAAGTATTAATTAACGCCAGTAAAGCAGTGGAAAAATAAGTAAAGATCTGCGATAAGCCAAAAAATTTACCTAAAAAATAAAAAGGTAGGCCAAAAAAGGCAACCCCGGGTGTAAAAACCGAAAAACGTTTATTTTTATAGCTAACCACATCAGGCAAGGCGAAAAGGGCGCGCTTTTCATTAAGTACCAGTGTTTTGTCTTCAACCAAAGCCTCGGTAAGCGCATAACGTGCTCTACTTCCGGAAGATTCAAAAGGACTGCCAACAGAAGCATCTAAATTGTCCTTTTTATTTTTTAAAAGCAAAAGGCTATTTTCTTTACCCTTTGTTAAAATTATTAACAATATAAAGATTAAAAAATAATAAAGGAAGCTAGTTATTTTTTTAGTCATAATTGTTCTTCAATAAATAATTTTTTGGATGAAAAATAAGGTTCATAAAGCGCGTTAAATTCCGAAGTATTTCCGGTAATCAGTCGATTAAGTAGTAGTTCTAAAAGATACAAGCTTAACCAAAATGGATGTTTAATAAATTCTATTAAGGAAATCCTTATAGCTAAAAATATCGGAAAATGATATTCACTTTCGAGCGTATTTACAGGAAAATAATTTTCTAAGGCTTTCTTGCCGCCAATAAATTTTCTGGACTGTTTTAAGCAATCACTTAAGTGGGTAACATTCCTCATTAATAATTTAGTTTTTTTTGCTAAAAATAAACCCAACCCTAATTTTTTTAGATATAAATAAGCATAAGCATCTTCCGGAACATTTGCTGGCCAGCGCAATTTGGAGGTAAAGCTGCGGGAAAATGCTCTCATTGTGTGCCCGCCACAAAGATAAATATTATCTCCTGATTTCCAGTGCAAAAATACTTTCTTTTTCAGATGAGAGCCGTAAAAAAGAATTGTTTCAAAAAAATTTGTGGGTTGAGCTACCATTGTAATACCCCTAACTAAACCTAAATTATTATTTTTATTTAAAAAAGGCTGAACAATTTCTGCCAAGCAATTTTTGTTATAGGGAAGTGTATCTGCTTCAATCAAAACAAGAATTTCTGCTTTGTAAATATCAAGAATTTGATTTTGGCATAGTTGTTGGCCTATTCTTATTTTGTTTTTTATTAATTTTACAAGGGGATTTTTTATTGAGTTTACCAAGGTAATTGTTTTGTCAGTACTACCATCAGAAACAATAATTATCTCCTTAAGTCTAAAGTTTCTTTGTTTTTGCTCCAAAAGACTTTGGATGAGGTGTTTTATATTTTTTTCTTCATTATGAGCTGGTATGCCAATGCTGATTGTTTGTTTTTTCTTCATTTGTTTCATTGTATTGGTAAAAATTTAAAAACTTATAAGAGAGGCCTCTTTTATAAGTTTCACGTCAAAACGGTACTGGATAAATTTAGCAGGTACACCACCGACTACCGTAAAGGGGGGTACATCCTTCGTAACCACGGCGCCAGCGCCTATAATTGCCCCTCTGCCTATATAAACACCTGGTAAAATAATTGAATTTGCACCAAACCAAACATCATTTCCAACAGTGATAGGATGGTGTAATTTAGAGCCGTAACTAATTGGAATTTTCCAATTTGAATAAATAAGCTTAGTTGTTAAAAATATTGCATTAGGTCCAATAATGACAAAATCACCAATAGAGATTCCAGCTTTTTCCGTGTTTAAAAATTTAACCCCGGCGCTTATGTAAACGTTATTACCGATTTCTATATTATAAGGATGGGCAAATTTACAACTGCCTTTAATAATAACATTTTTACCCACCGATTTTAATAAAAACTTCCAAAGTAAACTTCTAATTTTCACAACATAAAAGAGACTTTTATAAATATTAGTAAACAATAAAGAAAGCAAAAACAATCTTAATTTATGTAAAAGCAAAGTTAATGTTGTCATAGTAAAATAGGATTTTTTCATATTTTTATGCCTTCTTTTGATGAGATAGCTAATTCCCAAGTACCATTTTTGTGTACTGCTTTCCTGTAAGGAAAAGTTCTTATATACATGTTCATGAATAAAGAACCTAAAGAGTAGGCTGGACTTTTTAAAAACCACTTAAACAACGACATAAAATATAGTTTTCTTGGCATAAAATATTGCTTTAAAATCTTCTCGCCAAAAAAATTAGCCACGCTTGCTTTGTCGGCAACAACAGCGCGGGCGCCAAGAATTCTCCAGTCTTTAAATGTTCCGACTATACGTATTAATATCCTTGTATCTTTGGCCAGTTTAAACCCGTATTTATTGTCCCGCGTTGCCATGACGTATAAATAATTTTGGTCAGAAACAACACCCCTAGGATAGGTAAAGGATTTATATAAATTTCTTCTCATTAAACTAGCTGCTCCGACTAATGCGTACATATTTTTACCATTGCTTAATTTTAAAAAAGCATCTTCAAAACTTACATAGGATATATAGCTAAATTTCCCCATAAGAGTAGTTGCTTTTACCGGGATGAAGCGGCCACCGACCAATGTTGTTCTTTTATCTTTTTGCATTTCCTTAACCATAAGCTCAACTTCAATGTTTCTTTCTAAAGCAACATCTGCATCAAAAGTTAAAAGTAAGTCAGTATTGCTTAAAGAATATATTTTATTGAGTGCCACAGCTTTTCCTAAACGTTTATGGAAGTTTAATAATTTGATATTAAATTGAGGATATTTTTTTGCAAAATCTCTCACAACCTGTGCCGTATTATCTGAACAGCCATCGCATACCACGATTATAAATTCTAGGTGGTACGATACTTGCTTTTGGGAAATTATTGTTTGCAACAAATTGCCAATATTTTTTCCTTCATTATGTGCTGGTATGCCGATTGTTAATGTTTGTTTCTTCATGTAAGAGATTTTGATGTTATGATAGGCGTCCAAGTAACATTGTATGATCTACACTTCCGCTTGCAGCAAAGACAGCTTGTTAGAGTCAACAATTTAAGGACAATATAACCAAGCGGGTTTCTTATGGCTTGGTACATCATTATTTGTAATTGAATTCGCAAAGGCAGGTTAATGGAGTTTGTTACAAGGTTTTTATCAAAATAGTTTTGCAGTTGGAATCCTCCAGTGATATAGCGGGTCATTTGCTTAAAATAGTCTAATGGTGTGCCGGCATATCTACTGTAAGCAACTGCTCTTTTGATATAAATATGCTTAAAGCTTGATGTAATACAGGTAAAATAACTAAAGGCATCATCATTTAAGATATCAGGCGGAATATGAAAGTTATGTAAAAACTTTTTTGAATAAGCGAGAAATCCATGGGTTGAATAACCCGTATTTCCGAAATCAAATTTTTCAGAAACGCTGTTTCTCGCATAAATATAATTGTTAACTGCATTTTCGATGAACGTTTTTGCCGGAAGAGGTTGTCGATTACCTGTCACCAACCCAACATTTTTATCTTGACTAAACCCAGACACGAGCCTTTCAATAGTCAACTGGTCTTTGCAAATGGTATCGGCATCAAGAATAACCAATATGTCTGTTTTTAATTGAGTAAATAATTGATTTAACCGGCTAGGTTTCCCAAGTCTTAAGCGTCCTTCAATACAGCAAATTCGTGGTTCTTTAAAGCTGCGAACTAAAGATACGGTATTATCGGTGCTACCGTCGGATGCTACAATAATTTCTTTTATTTCTATAGTTTTTTCTTTCTGTCTTAAAAGACTTTTAAGAAGATTTCCTATATTTTTTTCTTCGTTATATGCCGGAATGCCTATGGAAACTGTAAGTTTCTTTTTTTTCATAATATTTCTTTTGTAAAGCTAACTAATTTTTTACCTACTGCTTTAGGCGTGAACTCTTTTTCAAAAAGATTGTGGCCGTTTTCTGCTATCATCTTTCTTAGTTTTGGCTGATTTTTAAGGTCAATGACAGCTTTGGCAAAATCTTTAGGGTCTGCCGGTTTGCAAAGATATATATTTTTCTTATGGGTGAAAATGCTTTTTATAACCGGTGCATCAGCAGTAATAATCGTTTTCCCCAAAGCCAGGCCTTGATAGATTTTGTTGGGAATAATCCGGTCAACGCTTGGATGTTTTTGCAAAAATCCCAGGAAAATATCTGCTTTTTTGATGATTGCCGGATGTTTTTCAACGGGTAAATCATAGAAAAATTCAACGTTGCTAAGTTTTAGTTCTTTTGCTCTTTCATAATTTGCTTTAAATGTTTGGCCGTTGCCGACAAAAGTGAATTTTATGTCATGATAATTTCGCAGTATATTGGCCGTTTCTATAATGTGTTCCACTCCGTGGATAGGACTGTAAAGGCCATAGTAGACTACATTAATTTTCTTTGTGAGATTAGTATAAGGAGTATATTGATAATACTTGTCGTCAGCGCCTATAGGAAGCACCCGTAAATTTTTCTCCGGTACTTTAAAATCAGCCATAAGGTATTTTTTCTGATATGGTGTATCGGCAAAAACCAAATCGCAGAGGTTATAAATAATGGTTTCACCGGTTTTAATAATTTTTCCTAGAATTGATTTTTTATTTAAAATTCCTTGTTCTTCGGAAAAGCCGGTGTAAAAAATTAAAAGGGGATTGAATATTAGTTTTTTTCTGAACAATTTAGCAATCGGGTAAGCTATCAAAACATCAAAATGTCCGGGATAACCAACATAAATGGCATCCACTTTCCTAAACCTTTTGAAGTTTCTAATAATTTCTGCAAATATCCGGTATTTTTTAAGAATCCTTCCTGTAAGCTTTAGCCACGTCATTTCCTTGCTGCTGTCAAGTTTGGTTACCGGTGTATGGCTGTTGATTTCCACAATATCCACCTTGTTTTCCAAAAGTCCCTGCAAGATAAGCTTATTGGAAGTATAATTTCTGTCATAGGTGCCAAAAAGACAGATGGTTAGTTTTGATTTATCCATAATAATTATAATTTATATCTTTGAACTACTCGCCACACTCCAAATAGGTGTTGATTTATAATTAAACAATGATCTAATTTTGAGCACAAAGGCAATTAAAAAATATACAATTATGAGTGGATTGATATAAATGGACAGGATAAATGATTTTAAAATAAGACTTGGGGGTAAATAATATTCTGCTTTGATAAATTCCTTATTAAATTTTTTTGAGAGTTCTTTTTTTGAAAGGAAGAAACGAAGACTTTGTTTTTGATGATCGGAAAAATTCGTTGGTAGCTTATATGATACAACCGCTTTCTTTATAAATTTGTATTTATAATGATGATATTTGCAGTATAGGTAGGAAAAGGCATCATCACCTGCAATATCAAAAAAACGAAAAGGAACGAAAAGGGTAATAAATAATTTTTTTGAGAACGCTCTTGCCCGGCCATGGCAGGTGTAAATATTATTGCCTTTTTTATACTCCTCAAATATATTTTTTTTAAATTCCATGCTTGCCGCTAATATTTTTTGCATTAGGGTTATGGGTTTTAGCTCTTTTATTGAAGCTGATGTCAGGTCTGCTTTATTCAAAATAATCGGCATTATAAGTTTGTTTAAGAAATTAATGTCCCGAATAAGAATATCAGCATCCAAAATAACAAGAATATCAGACTCAGTACGCGAAATAATTTGGTTCATCCGAAATAGTTTGCCTTTTCGGACTTTGTTATTAAAAACCTTTACTAGTGGGTTTTTTATTTTTTTTAAAACAGCGATTGTTTTATCTGTACTAGCATCATTAGCAATGATAATTTTTTTTAGCCTAAAAATAGTTTGCGCTTGTTTTAAAAGACAGGAAATTAAAGAGACTATATTCCTTTCCTCGTTATAAGCCGGTATGCCGATGGTAACGGTCATTATTTTATTTTTCATAACTTTTTTTACAATAGCACGTTATCTGACGGACCGAATTCGGACGGGTTGGATCCGTCTGGCTCAATTGGTGCTGGTATAATCCCAGCTACTTGGATTAAACCAAGACGGATTGCTTGTAGTATTGCAGCGGTTTGATCACCTGCTTTTAATCTTGCAAATATTCCGTCGGGATTGTAAAAATGAGCTTTTACTGTACTTGGACTTATGCCTAATTCCCTGGCTATTTGTCTATATGTTGGTGTATATGAAGTGCCTTCTGCATCTACAGTACTATTGGCCACCATTTCTAGTATCCTTGTTTTTTGTGGTGTCAAAGTCGATTTATTGTTTCCTTTTTCCATGGTTTTTAAATTAAATTAAATAAATTTTAAAATGGTAACCGAAAATTTTTTTTATTTTTCATAATTTCTTTTTACCTTTTACAATAACGGGAGTGCGGGTACTTTAATTTCGCCCCAAGCAATTGCTTCTATTACTGCGCTAGTCTCATCTGGTACTCCTAACGTTGCATACGCTCGGCTTAAATGATTACCTACTGTACTTTCGGCAATACCTAATATTTCAGCTATTAACTTATTAGTTGGTGTAGTTAATCTACCGTCTTCGGCTTCAAAGCCCATAGCCTTCATTTCTATTATCTGTTCTTGTCTTGCTGTTAAGTTTGATGACATATTTTCTCCTTTTATATTTTTTTATAACTTAAAATTAAACAAATGCTTAAATAAAAATAATCCTTTAGTAATTTTCTTTTTTCTGCTTTTTTCGCGAATTTCGCGTTTGGGTTTTTGCCGGCCTATGATTTTGTCATTACCGGTGACAATTTTCAGTGTTTTCAGCCACAATTCTAAAGCTCTGGTTTTTGGCAATCTGACATCAGCAAAAGTAATCAATTGACCTTCTTTGATAGATTTTACAAATTCAGCCTGCCGGATTAAAGTAAGAGGGACAGCGTTTGGTTTAGCAGCGATTTTCACTGCCTCGCCGCGGACATCAAAACTGCCCAAGCCCCGTTCAATTGTTTCCCCCGCTTCAATTTTCCTTTTGGCAATCGCGGCAACCTGGATAGTGGGGTGAGGTCCATTATTGAAAGAGTAGTTATTTTCTCCGTTTAGGACTTTAATGATTGTTTTGGCAATCTCCAAATGGCATAAATGATAAGGTTTGACAATCACATAATATGGTCCGGGGCCAAGCTTAAGATATTCAAGCCTTGAGGCTTGTTCTTTGTCGTGGGTAGCGACAATAAACACTCCGGCTGGTGCTGTTGGGCACAAAACATAGTCGCTTATCGGTTTGTCTTTGGTTTTAGCAATTTCTCCCAAGCGGTGAGCTCCGTCCTCGTGGTCTTTACAGGAGATACCCGTTAGTCCCTGTTTTACAATCGTTGCTCCAAGACCGTTGGCTACCAAAGCCTGCTCAACCTGTAATTTTGAGCCGTCGGTAAAAGCAGTCACTTGGGTAAAGCTTATCCCTTGTTTTTTGGCCCAGTAGCGCATATCTTCAGGCGTGGGTTTGAGGTTTTGAAAGCGTTTGATATTGCCATAGACTATTGGTTTGAAACCCATATTTTTCATTTCTATATCCAAAGCAGCCAGGGTTCCGGGCTGGTCGCCTTCAGCCTCAATAAAAGTGCCCATTTTGGCAAGCATGGTGCCGCTGGTGATTTGCAGTTCCGGGTTCATGGTGACCACAGGAATACCTGCTTTCAAAACCGCTTCGGCCATTTGAGTGCCGTGGATAGCGTCCCCGCTGCATTCCACCACCAGGTCGCTGTTTTTAATCACTTTGTTTATATCACCGGTTATCAGTTTTTTAGGGACCGGAACATCAACGATTGTCTCGACCGGTCGACGGGTCAAAACATTGCTTAAATAAATTTGCGGCCGGTATTTTAAAGCATACATCAGGCCCCTGGCAATAAAGCCGGTGCCGATAACGCTGATATGATATTTTCTGCCAGTGGTCATAAGCTTCTCTTGTCTTTCCCGCGAAAGCCACGCTAAGCGGGGCGTAAACGGGAATCTATAAAAATGACGCTGAATTTCTATTTTTCTCTTTTTTCGAATAGGGACAGGCATTCTTCAGCGCTCTTTTCCCAAGTAAAATTCTCCGCCCACTTGCGGCTGGTTTTTGCTAAATCTTGGCGCAAAGAACGGTTAGTAATTATTCTGAAAATCAATTCGGCAAACTCATCCGGGTTTTGGTAATCGGCAAAAAATCCTGAAGAGGGATTTTTGACCGAGTCTCTTAACCCCGGCACATTGGCCACCACCACCGGCGTTCCGCAGCTATTAGCCTCAATTGAAGTAATGCCCCAGCCTTCGTAAGACGAAGGATTGACCGCTACCCAGGCCTTTTGGTAAAGACTGATTTTTTGCTCCTCGGAAACTTTTCCGGCAAATTCCACGTAAGTTTTAAGTTCCAGCTTTTCTACTAAATTTTCCAAGATGGTTCTTTCTTTGCCAAAACCGGCGATCACCAGTTTAAACGGTACCAATCTTTCAGCCAAGTTTTTGGTTGCCTTAATTAAAACCTTAAGGTTTTTATATGCCTGTAAGCGGCCGACATACAAAATTAAGGGTTTTTTAGCTTTTTTTCCCGGTACATAAGTGCTAAGGTCAACGCCGCAGTAAATTACTTGCGGCTCTTTTTTACTCATTCCATAGCGCATAATCGCTTTTTTACTTGATGGAGAAATGGTGATCACTTGCGAATTTTTATACACCAAAGGCATAAGTTTTCTTTCCAGAATTATCGCCAGCCAGGACAAAGGCGCCTTAAGGTGCTCCCTGAAAATTTCCTGATGCACATGATGGATAACCAAAAAAACCGGCTTTCTCACGTATAAGGGGGTAAAAAAGGGAATGCCGTTTTCGCAGTCCACAATGATGTCAAACAGTCCCCGGAAACGGAGGATGTAATAAAGAAAAGCCCAGAAATAAACCGTATAAAACCCGCCCCGCCTGACAATCTGGATGCCGTCAACCACTTCGTTTCGCGGGTTTTTCCGGTCGTTGCCGCAAAAAACCGTTACTTTATGGCCTTCTTTTAGCCATTGTTTGGCAAGTTCGTGGATGTAAACTTCTGCTCCGCCCCCCCAAACATGTTTGGTATCGCGCCAGTTAAAGATTAAAATTTTTAAATGCGCAGGAGTTTTAGCTTGAGCTTTGCCAAAATGGCCGAACAAGCCCCAAAAATCAAGCAGATTACTGCCAAAAGTCTTAAGCTGGCTATAAAAGACGTGCAGTAAAGATATAACCAGCAAAAATGCCATCCCATTTAAACTGACAACTTTGGCAACGCTTGCCAAGTCGTGATGGAACAAGCTGATCCCTATAATTTGCACTAACCCCAGCAAAAAGCCGACCGTTGAAAAAACATATTCTTTCCTTGCTTGATGATAAGCAATAAAACTTGAAGCAATGGTAAAACTGCTTAAACCCAAACAATACATTGGTAAAAGAGGCAAAATCGGGCCTACTCTGTTGCCAAACAAAAGCGGTAAAGTAATCCTGCCGAAAAGGCCGATTACAATAAAACCTAAGATACTGGTTAAAGCATTAAGATTTAAAATTCGGTAAAAGATGCGCTTGGTATCTCTGCCTGCTCCCAACCTCTTGCTGACCAAAGGATTGACAAAACCAGCAAACAAACCGCCGCCAAAATAAATCATTTTTCCGGCCAAAGACAACAAAGCATATAAGCCGGCTTGAAGCGGTGGTAAAAAATGCTTGGCCAAAATTATATCCAGGCTCAAAAAAGCGCTTGTTCCCAGGTTTGCCAAAAGAGCAGTTGCAAAAAATCTTCTGGGAAAGTAGTGTTCTTCCATAGGCAAAGCCTTTTTGCTTTTGATTGATTTAGCCATGATAAAAGCAGGGACAAAAGTTAAAAGCATTGATAGAGGAATAGCCGCATAAACAAGGGTTTGGTAATTCAAGTTGACCAGTCCTAAAGCAGTCAAAAACTTTATTGCCGGCCCCAAGACAACCAAGATTGCCAAAGACGCAAACTTTAGGTTGCCGCTAAGAAAACCGCTGTCAATAGTACTGACAAGGCCGATCATTATTACAGGCGCGAAAAGAATAAAAGCGAACAAATTTTCAGTGCGGAAAAATGAGGACAAAAAAGGCAAGCATATCAGCCAAATGCCGGTTGCAATCAAAGCTATTTTAACAGCCTTTTTCCTCATAAAGCGCCAAAAAGCTTTGGCCGCTGTCTCATACTGGCCCAAAAGATAAGCTGAGCGGTGGGTAACTGTTTGGGAAAGCGCTCCCCAGAAAGAGCCGGCAATAAGTAGAATATTACTAAAAACACTTATAAGCCCGAATTCTTCTAAATTAATATGTCTGCCCAAATAGGCGTTGAACAAAAAATTGAAAAAATTGGCAATAATTGAAGCTCCCACCAAAGTGCCTGCCGGAGCCAGTTGTTTTGCTCTTGCTTTAAACTCTTGCCGGTCAGTTTTGTAAGTAAAATGCAAACCATGGTGGGTTTTTTCCCAATAATGAGGTTTAAAAATCAGCTGCTTTATGGCAATCAGGGCGCCTAAACCCATGAAAAACCAATAAATTGGGATCAAAAACACGTATTTTATTACCGACCATTGCTCCCTTTTGGCGCAGCCGATCATATAGTTATACAGATACATGAAATTACCAGCCACAAGGGAAAAGGCGGCCAGGTAAAACACCAGCGTCGGATAAAGGGATTCAATCGTCGGTCCCACGACCGCGTAGAAACAGAAATAGCTGATTGTGGCCAGCCATAAAATGGGGTTTATGAGGGTAAAAATGATTTTCAAGCCGATGGTGAGTTGAAACAAAAGGCTGTGCCAGCCGTGTTTTCTTAAAAACCGGATGGGGTTTCTCATGTGGACAAGGTAAGTTTGCAAATAGCCTTTAAACCAGCGCGACCTTTGCCTCAGCCAGTTTTTAAGATTACTGTTGGCTTCTTCCAAAGTGACCGAATCAAAAATAGCGGTTTTGTAGCCGTCTTTAAACAATCTGACACCCAAATCGCAGTCTTCGGTCACGTTAAACGGATCCCAGCCTTTAAGCTTTTTTAAAATCTTAAGCGGAAAGTGGTTGCTTGTTCCTCCCAAAGGAATATTGGTTTTAATTGATTGTAGTCCGGGCAGAATCACGTCAAACCATAAAGAGTATTCGGCGGTAAACAATTTGGTCAAAAGGTTTTGGTGGGTGTTGTAATAGTTTAATTTTGCTTGAAGACAAACAGTCTTTTTTCCGACTTTGGCAAAACCAAGATAAGCTTTTTTCAATTGTAAAGGATCGGGTTTGTCTTCGGCATCATAAATAACCACGTATTTTCCTTTGGCTTTGGCAAGGCCGTAATTGCAGGCTTTTGGTTTGGTTTTGGGGTTTGAAGGAGGAACAATAACGATCCTAAAATATTTTGGCAGTTTCAGTTCTTTGGCGGTTTGGATAGTTATTTCGTCATCTTTTTCCAAAAGGAGCAGGACGTCAAGTTTTTCTTTGGGCCAATCAAGCTTGTCTATGGCTTTGACGAATTGGGGCAAAACCGTTGCTTCTTTATACAAAGGACATAAAATGGAATAAACAGGCAGTTTTTTTTCGTCAAGGCTTTTTATTTCTTTGTCAGTGATTTTAATTTCCGGCGGATAATAAAGGCCTTTTAAAATAAGATATAAATTAAATAAGACATCAAGAAAGTAGATAAAACTTAAGACCGCTATCACCGCAATCAGCGTTGTTTTGGGATTATAAATAAGTCCAAGGATAATAACAGTCGCAAGACTGAGAAGAAAGAGTTTTTGCCACCTTTCAAAGGTAATCAGAGCTGATTTATGGTGGGGTAGCTTAGTATGGGTGATATAGCGTTTATGCCGGAAAACCACGCCTGCGCCCAGCATTGAACAGGGTTTATTTGGTTCTAACTCAAAAATCCCTTTGTCAAACAATTTCAGCTTGATGGCCCTGAAGCTGATTTCCAAAGCGGTTTTAAGGAAGCTGATTTTTGATTCGCCATTATGGCGTTTATGGAAATTAATATTAATACTGCCAATACTAAAACCCAAACCCCGAGCAGTATAAAGCAGGGGAATATCAAGCGTCCAGGGTGAGAGTTTGGATTTGTCAATGGAAGCTAAAATTTTTCTTCTGAAAATTTTAAGGCCGGATTGGACATCACACTTAAAGCCAAAAAGCAGCCGGCCAAAAAGGAAAGTATTAAGCCTGGAAGCAAATTTTCTAAACCAATGGCTTTTATATACGGTTCTTTGGGCTACCACGACGCCATGCTCGGGCGCAAGTTTTAACATTTCCGGAATCGCTTCGGGTGGGTACTGCAGGTCAGCATCAATCATGCAGACAAAATCAGATTTAGCAAGTTTGGCGCCTTCCAAAATACTGAAAGCTTTTCCGAGTTTGCCTTGTTTTTTATGGAGAATAAGAGGATAAGTTTTAGCCAGGTTTTTTACTGTAGATACGGTATTGTCT
>DATKWX010000073.1:0-6795 GCA_035529355.1 Bathyarchaeia archaeon | reverse complement strand
ATCCGCTTGGTCTAGGCTAGTTCACCAGCTTCATAAAAAACCCAGCTTCTTGGTCTAAAGAATGATAGCCAACACTTGTAAGCATCCCAGACATTTTTTTCCTAAGGCTTTGGTATGCTGGCGTATTGGGTATTGATAAATATTCAAAAAGGGCGGTTGGTTTACCTGTTTTAAGGGACAATTCATTTACAACCTCGTGAGCTTGTAAAAGTAATTTTTTGCTTAAACCTTTACAACGAAAGCGAGGGTCAACATAAACTAAAAGAGTGAACACTTCTTCTAAATCTTCAGGGAGAGGATTTTCAGTAGGGCATATTTGTACCAATCCCTTAACATTTCTACCACCATCAATTAATATAATATCAACATGATTTATTTGGTTATCTTCCTCTTGGTCGGGAATTAAAACGCAATTAAAGCCAAGTTTTAAATGAATATTTCTGGAAATTGCTGCTGCTTCATCAGCCAGACTTCGAACAAAATCCTCATAATCTTTTTCCGTTCCACCTTTAATTCTTTGAGCGGTTGCCAAGTAAAAATCGGATTGTTTAAATCTTTCAAAAAGCGCCAAAGGCAATTCTCCTGTTTCCTGACAAGTGCTCATATATTTTGATTATAAGCCAAAAAAAGGTTATTTTCACTATTCCAATGTAAAGGCCGGGCCTTGACAAATACGCCTGTTATTTTGACTCAATGTAAAGGCCGGGCCTTGACATAATAAGCTTTTAAAAATTAGATTAGCCCTTAGAGCTTCAAATTCCTGATATAATATAAAAATGGCGGCAAAAAAGGCTCTTTTTACCAGTTGTTTATTTTGCAATAAAGATATTGAGTTACTTAAAAAAATTGGCGTTGAGGTAAAAAAGGCTTCAGGGAATTTAAGAGAAAAAGAATTAATCAGAGAACTTCAGGATTGTACTATATATATTATCGGCGGAGCTGATAAGGCAAGTGCCGAAGTAATCAGGCAATCAAATCTTGAGCTGATTGTGTTTTACGGAACCGGCTATGAAGATCATGTAGATATGAAGGCGACCAAGAAAAAAAGAATACCTGTTTGTAATACTCCAAAAGCTAATGCTTATACTGTGGCCGAACACGCCGTAGCGCTTATTTTGGATTCAGTTAAGCAAATTACCTATCTTAACAACACTACAAAAGCGGGTAGGGGGGTAAGAAGGCAGGCTTGGAATTTGGAGAACATGGTTTTGGGCATCGTCGGTATGGGGACGATAGGAGGAAAGGTCGCCAGGATAATGAACAAGGCTTTTAAGACGAAAGTTTTGTATGTCAGTAGAGAAAGAAAAAAAACCTGGAAAAAGAATTTGGAGCAAAAAAAGTGGCTTTAAAAACTTTGATGTCAAAGGCCGATGTTATATCTGTCCATGCTTCATATTCCCACGAAACAATAAATATGATTGGTGAAAAAGAGTTAAGAATTGTAAAGCCTCATTCAGTTTTGGTTTGTACTTCAAGATCAGAGCTTGTCAACCCGAAGGCGCTAAAAAAAGCTTTGCAAGAAAATAAACTGGCAATGGCTGCGTTTGATTCGTATTACCAAGAACCTATTCCGGCAAAAAAAGATGATAAATGGGGATTACTGGCGTTGCCGGACAATAAATTCCTGATAACTCCTCATACAGCCTTCAGTTCCAAAGAAGCAGTAGAGAATATGAACGCAATGGTTATTGAAAATATCAAATCATTCCTCAAAAAGGGCAAACCGACTTACAAGGTTGGTTGATTACTAATAGTATTATTTCGAAACTAAATAATCCTTTAACATCAACCTTAGTCTTTTTTTACTTTCTTCAATATATCAATAAGTTGATATAATTAAGCTATGTCAGAAGATGAGCTTGCAAGAACTTTAGAAACAGTTTATCAAAATCAAGAGGTCCCTTTGGTTTTTCGAGTTTTAGCTGAATCGGTTGTCGGTCGCGTTTTAGAGAATGCAGAGTATATGAGTGATAGAAAATATGGTTATGAACATAATTTTACAGTTGAAGGAGATAAGTATGAACTTACTGCTAGTAAAACCTGGGGTGGGGGGCTGCCGGTGCCGGGGATAACACACCTTATAGTATTCAGAGAAAAGGAAATAGATGCTGAAAGAACAGTTAAAGTTCATATTAAATCAAATGGCGAGATTTTTTCATATGATGATAAAAGAGTTATAATACTTAGCTTACCAAATGGAGATAGTATTGAAATAAGTGCTAGCAACTACGCTCGTAAGACAACCAACGCATCTGCTGCCCAATTACCTGAACCTAAAGGAGCAGTGACAGTTATCCCGGCAAGCAAAAACGAGAAAGAAACTTTTAGACATGTTTTAGTTAGAGAGAAAGGTGGAGGATTGATTAGCCTTGTAGATAAAGATGGCCAAGTTTGGGATGAAGTAGTAAAAAAGCCAGCGAATGAACAACAAAAAACATTATTTGAGATGTCTTGTCAGAAATTTTTAGGCGCGCCAGATTTTTCTCTGCAAAACCTTCTATATTAAAATATTTCAGCAGGGGTGGTAGGATTCGAACCTACAACCTCAGGAATAACCTAGAGCTATTGATTAACACCGGGTGTTGTTTCTTGATATAATACAGGGTTTATACTGTTTATTTTTCTCACAGCAGCTTATAATATTTAAAAGCAGTAGTTAAATACCCTCTGATTGCTTGTTCTGTTTCCCCAGTCAAGCTGGTTTTTTCTTTTATTTGTCAATTAAGAATTGTGAAGGCCCTCATGTAAAGGCCCGGCCTTTACATTGAGTCAAAATAACAGGCGTAATTGTCAAGGCCGGGCCTTTACATTGTAATAATAGAAGGTGCAAGAGTTCCTAGAGAGATTTTAAATTATCTCCACAACAATACTATGGTACGCAAAAGCTCCTTTTAGAAGTATTCTCATTTCATTTTCTCTCTCTTGTGGCAAACTGACTGCTTCTTTTACTTTATCAATTATCTTTTGAATTCCTGAATTAGCGATTAGTCTTCTGTCTTCCCGTTTTTTATTATGCATTTCATGCAAACTTCCCACCAAAATATTCACTACTTCCGGAAGAAAGGCTTGTGGAATTTGGTCATATAGCCACGGCAAAAGGCGGGGAGCCGCCATTAGAACAACTTCTTTTCGATTTAAAGTTCTCAACACTTTTTCTCTACCAACAGCCATCGCGTCTAGATAATGGTCGCCTTCACCTGATAAAATTAGGGGTTCAATAATTGCTGCTTGTGGCCACTGGCGTTTAACATCAGCTGTCAAAGTAGCGAAGGCGGTATTGCTTTTTCTCTCATTTACCAAACGGTCTTCAGAGGTAGTATTAATGGTGACCGGGAAATGAGAGATGATTTGTTGCCATTGTTCAGGATTAAAATGTTTTTGAACATCTAAGCCATACATTGTGTCTATTACTGTTTGCGGGTTATCAACGACTACAGCTGACTGAATTTTATGCAACTGTTTGGGAGAAAGAGGTAAAAGCCGTTTAATTATTGACATAGCTACAGGCTTACCTAAAGACCTTAATTGAGCAGGAGTGAAATTTAAAAATTTGAGGCAAAAATCTAGATAACCTTTGATAAAGTCATTTGCTTCACCGGGATAGGCTGGGGATAAGAGCCAAAGTCTTAGATCCGGGATTCTGCCTTTAAGAGTTTTGAATCGAGGGTCATTAACAACTTCCAAGGCAAGCCAAAGAACACCAATTCCGCCCATAGAGTGGCCAAAGACATCTTTAACTCTATCCCAACCGAAAAGATTGATAAACTCTGCCATTTGCCGGCCGTACATTCTTGGAGTAAAGGCAATTTTATCATTAATTTCTTGAGCCTGACAACCACCTTTAATTCCCATACCATCAGGAATGATATTAATTATTGGTTTATCTAAAGTTGATCTAAGTTCAATATTTTCTTTTAAAAGTTTTTCTCTTTCTTTTTGGGTATGCCAGACTCTAGCATCGCACGCCCAACCATGCCAAAAAAAGCTAAAACTGGCTTTGGCCATTTGTTGTCTTAGAGATTTTTGAAATAGATGAGCCAAACCTTGCTGTTCTGGGCCAATCGCTTGGTTTTTTAGCCTGAAACCGGTTGCTAAAGCAGTTGGCGTTTCAGGTACTTCCGGCTGTTGGAAAATGTTGCGTAAATCTTCAGGTCCGACATCGTCTATTTTTAGCATGACTTCAAAAGGCATTTTTTCCTTTACCTGAAGTCTGTCCAAGGTTTCTGGAGAATATTCCGGGTCATAATAAAGAGTGAGCCAGCAACCTTCTCCTGCTTCAACAGCTTCTACTCTCATTTCCTGCCATTGGTTCCAATCTAAAGGAAAATCCCTTGTTTCAGGGGGCGCCAGTTTTTCCATAATCATAATTTACCACAAAGCAAGCAGAATGAGTATAAAACGAGGGGTGTTTAAGATTATTAAAAGTTAGAAACATGGTAAAATTTATTTATGATGAGTGATGGTTCAGAAAAAGAGAATGGTTCAAGGCATACTGGGGATATTGTGATAAATCCTACAAGGGAAGAGGTAAGAGTAGAAATAGCGGACCCTCGAAGGCAGGTTCCGTTATTTGAGACCCTTCCTAATCGTTATGAATTGAATGATGGTCGAGTATCTGGCATTTATTATCTTGTCGGAAGGGTTGGAGAAGATGCGAGGCCAAGAGTATATGGTCATGTAGAGAGAGTAAATAGGAGCGGGAGAAGGCCAGTAAGAGAGCATGAATATGGTTATAGAGCAATTACAATTGTTGAACATGAACCTCAATCTGCTAAATATTTAGAATGTCAAGATAGTTATCCTCGGTATTTAATTCAATCTCCAGTAGTTGGTGATCCACCTAAAAGAGGTGATTTTGAATCACCAATTCTCAATTGGTCTCAAACTATAGGCAGTGGACGACCAGTTGTTGTAGACGTAAATGCTGAAAATTTTCCTGAAGAACAATTATTAGATTATTGGGGTGATATAACAATGAGGGTTATAAGCTGGAAAGATTATGAAGCTGCAAGAACAGCATTACAAGGGAAAGGCATAGGGTTCAGACTAAAAGAAGCAGGATTTGCCTTGTCGCCAGAGCAGTATTTGAAAATGATTTTTCCTTTTGATCCAAAGTTTGGATTTAGACCGAGTCGAGAACATTTAACTAAAGCGTGGGAAGATCAGTTAAAAAATAATACATGAATAGAGTGATAGAACGTCTTTTTTACTATATTGGCAGATTTGTCTTGCCGGAGCTCCAGCGTAGGCAGGGGTGGTAGGACTCGAACCTACAACCACTCGTTTTGGAGACGAGCGCTCTACCATTAGAGCTACACCCCTAAATATAAGCCTATTTTAGCAATTTTATTGAGAATTTTCTATAAGAAGTACCTTCCAGCAACGTTGAATCCGCCAACTGGCAGATTCTTATGTTGCGGAGAGTGTGGGGCTCGAACCCACAAGTCCCTAAAGGGACGCAGGTTTAGCAAACCTGTGCCTTACCGTTCGGCGCAACTCTCCTTTAAGAATGGTCAAACGTTTTGGTATTTTAACAATCTGGGATTATGTGTTCCTACAACTTTTAGATATTTCTCAACTTCCTTTTTATTATACAGCCAAACCTTCTTGTTTTCTACCTTATCGATCAGCTTCGGAGTAAAACCTAATCTTTTTAAAGTTTTGTTTACAAAGTAGAGTAGAGGTAGGGAACGATTAGAAAAGCAAATTTTTTTGTAAAGGTAAATTTTTCGATTTACTTTGTACTTATGTAAAAAAACACCACCGTCTGTATCCATTAAGCCCCTAAGGCAAGCAATTTGATAGTTTGTAGAAGACTTAATCCAGGTGGGAATATCAACTTGCTGTTTAACTTTATTTCCGATTTTAAGACCAATTTTAGTTAAATATTTTACTAGATTTATCCCACTATAATAAATTACGACAGCATTTATATTTTTGCGTTTAATAACTCTAGGTATTTCGCCAAAAAGTTGATTTCCTAATGTAATTACGAAGGGAATGTAGTTTTTATCAGCGTTAGCATTAAGCGTTACTTGTACTTGTGCCGGAGTTAAACTTCCATCTCCCAAGAGGATACCAATGAATTCTGCAAGTTTAACGCTAAGTTTAGCTGGTAAGTTAAATTTTTTTGCCTCCGGGATGATTCCCTTTTTGCGTAAAATATATAATGCTTTTTTGCCTCCTTTACTTCTCCCGGAAAAAGTAGCCGGACAACCATATTTTCTAAAACAAGCCAAGCCGCCTATTTGGGCGGCTTCTTGTCTGGCTTTTCGCCACCTTGATACCATTATTTCTGTCTTTTCTGGTAGTTTAACGCAAAATTTTTGACTCAAAATTTTGGCTGCTTTAAGTCTCATACTTATCTTTTCTCGTTTCCAATCACGGTAATTTTTAGCAGATATTTCGGCTAATTTTGCTAGTTTATTTACTGATAAATTACTTCGGTGAGCCACTTCAAATAAGAAAGACCGTTGATGGTTAGGTTTAAATTTTACATGTAACTCCATATTCTGCTTTACGACTTCTCCAAACTAAATTTATTATACAACAATGTAGTACAATCAGCACAGATTTATTTGGATTAATTTTCAGCAAGCGCTTGATGTAAGTCGGCCAATATTTATCAGATTAGCTCCAAAATACCTTCAAAAGGTGGACCGTGCGGGAGTTGAACCCGCGGCCTCTACCATGCCATGATAGCGCTCTGGCCAGCTGAGCTAACGGCCCAGTTTTAAAAGTATTATAATAAATTTATGCCTGTTTGGCAAAGATATTTTATAATTTTCTTTTGCG
>DATKWX010000072.1:0-5064 GCA_035529355.1 Bathyarchaeia archaeon | reverse complement strand
ATCAATGATTTTCAAAACCAATCTCCTGTTTTTCTTATCCAGCTCGGAAAAAATATCGTCAAGTAACAAAACCGGCTGCTCACCGGATTGAGCTTTAATAAATTCAAGCTCCGCTAGCCTGAGATCTAAAACCGCCATCCTCTGCTCGCCCCGACTACCAAAAAGAGCAAGATTTCTTTCTTTCCTTAATTCTGAATTCTGAATTCTAAATTCTAAATTATCACGGTGCGGACCAACCAAAGTCATTCCTAAAGCCAATTCTGCTTTATGATATTTTTCCAGTCTTTGTTGAGAAATTGTGCTACGGTCATAAAAAACCTCAATTCTCTCAAGAAAATTATTAAAAAATTCTATTAATTCTTCTCTTTTTTGAGTAATCAACTGGCCGTTTTTACACAAAAGTTGATCCCAAAAAGTTAATTGAGCCTTTGTGGCTTCCCCTTCTCTAATCCTGTCTAAAAGCTTATTTCTTTGCCTTAAACCTTTTTTATAAGCCAAAATGCAGCTGCGATATTGCCAATCAGCCTGCTCTAAAATTGAATCTAAAAAATCTCTTCTTAAAGAAGGCGGGCCTAGAATCAAATCAATATCTTCCGGCCGGAACAACACGGTCTTTAAAATTCCGGCAAAATCCCGCCACCTTTTCCCTACCCCATTGATTTTATAAAGTTTCCTGGCCGTTCTTTTCCCCTGAATTTCTCCGGTAGTAAGAATAATATCCAAGTTAAGATTCGTACCAACCTCAGCCTTTACCTTTGATAACTCTTCTCCGTATTTGATCATCTCTTGTTCCCGACTCGCCCGAAAACTTTTTCCCGTAGCCAGAAGATAAATTGCCTCCAAAATATTGGTTTTCCCGACCGCATTAGGTCCGATTATCACTGTCGTCTGTGGGGAAAAATCAAGTTTTTTTTCCTTAAAAGAACGAAAATTATTGAGATTTAGATTTTTTAAAAACAAGCATTAAGTAATTAGTAATTAGTAATTAGTAATTAGGACATTTTTTCTTTCCTTTATTACTTAATTACTTCATTACTTAATTACTCCTACTTCTGGCATTTAGGGCACCAAAATGTTCCTCTGCCACCAATCTTAATTCGTTTAATCAAACTACCGCAACGTCGGCACTTTCCTCTATCCCGCTGGTATACCCGAAAATGATTTTGGTAACTCCCTTTTTCTCCATTAGGCTGAATATAAGTTTCGTCAGCCGCTGACGAGCCTTTATATTTTATACCTTCATCTAAAACTTTAATTATTGCTTCCCTTAATTTCTTAATTTTCCCGGCAGGCTTGCAGCCTGGCGGGACTAATTTATTTGCCGGCGTTCGCGGATCAATTCCTGTTTCCCATAAGGATTCATTAGCATAAATGTTGCCTACTCCGGCGATTTTTTCCTGATCCATTAAAACCAGTTTAATAGGTTTTCTGGTTCGAGCAAAAATCTTTTGCAAGTAGTCTGTTGTAAATTCTTTGGCAAACGGCTCCGGACCGAATTTTTCATTCATCATTCTTAATTCATCATTCTTAATTATCTTAATCCACCCAAAGATTCTTAAATCATTAAAAATTAGCCTGCTTCCGTCACCAAAAACAATTATGACTCTACTGTATTTATTAATTCTTAATTCATCACTCCCTGCCTGCGAAGACAGGTTAATTCTAAATTCGTATATTAGCTGCCCTGACATTTTCAAATGAACCAATAAAGTCTTGTTATTAGATAGCTTCAAAATGATAAGTTTGGCTCTCCGCTCAATGTTACTGATTCTGGCTCCGATAATTTCTTTGGGATCACCAATAAAACTCTTCGGCTTAAGGATTTTAATCCCCTTAATTTTCTTAGCCACAATGTGATTAGCTAAATATCTTTTAATAGTTTCTACTTCGGGAAGCTCAGGCATAGTTAAATCTTCACTTTCTTTTTCTTCTTTGAAAATATTATATAATGCTTTGAGGTAAAATATCGAAACTAATATGCCTATTAAAATACTTGCTAAAAACATAAGAAAGATAAGTTGTTCTTTCAAAAAAAAGGAAAATCTTTTACTAAAGTTAATTTATAAATTTGCCGAGAATAGATCCCAGCAAACGCTAGAACAAATCCAGCCGTATTTACAGGGAAAGATTTTAGACATAGGGATGGGATCAGGTACAACCAGTCGCTGTTTAAAAAAAGAAGGCTATCGTGTTGTTGGTATCGATATTGAAGATCTCTCAATCTATCCTAACTTAAAACCAATAATCTATGACGGCAGTAAATTACCGTTTACAACAAATGAATTCGATACCGCTCTACTAATATGTGTTTTGCATCATTGTGGTAGTAATAGAGTTCGGGTCTTGAAAGAAGCAAAAAGGGTAGCCAAAAGAGTAATCATTATCGAAGATACTTATAGAAATTTACCAGAAAAGGCTATTGTTTCATTTAATGACATGTTATTAAATTTTGAGTTTTTCAAACATCCTTATTGGCGGTCTGATAAATTGAAAAAATTAATTAATGAAAATTGTTGGAAATTAATTTATTCTAAAGAACACTCTCAATTCTCCTATGGACTTTTTTATGGTCACTATTGTCTATTAGCCATCGAATAATAGGAACCAATTATTTTTTGTTTTCCCTTTAATTGTCCCTCGCTAATATTATATAATTTATTCATGCAGAACATCGAACTTGTCAGTTTTGGAATAATCATTATTTTTGCATCGGTTTTGGCTTATAAATCATCTTTGCTTCAAAATAAAAAAATCGGTTATATTTCTTTGCTGCAAATCTTTTATCTCATCCTCGTCCCCGGAGTAACCTATACCATCCTTTTTTCTTATCTTTTGGAAATCTTGGAAAGACCGCAAAATACCTACTCATTTTTGAATAATAAAATCTTGGTAAATATTTTGCTCCTTTCCATTCTTTATACTTACGGCGGTTTAGCCATTCATGGTGTCTGTAAAACTGTGGCCTCATATTTCAGTGCAGTTCAAAAAAAATCCCTGGCTTATAAGGTCAACAATCACTTTCACCGCCAGTTAAGTCATAACCTCACTTTTATTGGCGCTTTTATCAGCGCTACCTGTTTTGCCATTTTAGAACTAAACCACCAATCTCCTTACCCTGAAAAGACTAAACTAACAATCACTATCTTAAATGGTATTTTTATCGGGGTTGCTTCAATCTTAGGTCTAAGCTTTTACAAAAAGCGCTGGCTTGAACTTAAGGTTTTCTTTTTCTCTGTTTGGATGCTCTTTATTATTCTTGGTTATGCGGTTAAACCGTACATTAAAAATGTAAAAAGTTATCCTTTTACCCTGATGATTCTTATTGCTTTTAGTATTCTTACCAGCCTCAATATTTTTCTTTACATCAAAAAAGTAAAAAACAAAATTCGGCTTGGATGGAGAGTACCTAGAGATTTGCTTGAATAAACTTGCCGATTTCTTGCTTAAACTGCTCTTCAGAAAAGTTTTCCGCCTGGGTTTGACAATCTTGAGGATTAAATCTTTTGGGATTAAATGTTTTAAGCACTCTGACTAAAGTTTCAACTTTTAAATCATTTAAAAAGATCCCTGTTTTTCCTTCTAATACCGATTCTAGGTAACCGCCACCCCGGAAGGCAATTACCGGCCGACCGGCAGCCATTGCCTCGACGACTGTTATGCCAAAATCCTCATCTTCTGCTAAAGCTAAAAAAGCTTTGCATTGAGCATAAAATTCATAAAGCTTTTCGTCAGAAAGTCTGCCCAAAAACTCTACTTTTTTTGTTTGTAATTTCCTAAGGTCTTTATTAAGCCAAGTAAGCCCTGTTGTTTCCCCAACGATTTTTAAATTCACCTTGGCTTTTGACGCCGCCTTAATAGCTAACTCGATTCCTTTAGCGCCGACCATTCGCGAAACAATCAAGTAAAAATCTTGAGGTTTAATTCCTTGACTTGCTTTTTTGATTTTTTTAAATTCTACCGGGGGATAAATTACGGTTGAGTCACGGCGATAAAACTTTAAGACTCTTTGAGCGACATTCTTGGAATTAACAATAAATTTATCTATTTGTTGGGCTGTTTGATAATCAAAAAGCCGCAAAAAATGGGCCAGAATTTGACCGTAAACTTTTATCGGCCAAAGTCTTTGCCATTCAACCGAAGTTTTATAACCATAAAGCCAGCGCGGCGGCGTGTGGCAGTAACAGAAAACTTTTGTTTTTGGGTTAGTTTTAAAGCCGCGGGTAATGTACCAAGAAGCAGAAGTAATTACCAAATCATAAGCTGACAAATCAAAACTTCTCCAAATCCAAGGTGTCAAGAAACGTAAGGGACTGAATAAATTTTTGTGTTTAATCAGCCAGGCGAATTTCGATTCAATTATTTTAGCATCTTTAAAAGCCTTGCCCGCAGCCGAATCTTTTACCCGAAAAGCAGTGTAAATTGGAGCTTCAGGCCAAAGCTCATGCAAAGCCTGTAGCACTCTTTCAGCCCCACCATATTCTTTTAGATAGTCGTGAACTAAAGCAACACGCATAATAAATTTATAATTTGAACAACCCTATTTGTTTATCTTTACTCTTGTCAGTTGAATTTGTGTTTTTCACTCTCGTTTTCTTTTTATCCTCCCCTTTCTCCATGCCCGGCAACCTTTTTATTAAACTTCTAAATTCCAACTCATCAAATAATTGAATTACTTTTCTTCTGTCGTAGTCTAAAAGCCGACACTTTGATAAATCAAACTTTATCGGCACATCGGTAACAATTTTTGCCAGTCGGTAGGATAAAAGCGCTCGTTTTTTGCCTTGTCTCAGTTTCACTCTGATCTTATCTTCAATCTTGTCTAAGTTGTCATAAATACCTCTAAGGTTACCAAATTTGACAATGAGATTTGTGGTAGTTTTAGGCCCCACCCCTTTTACTCCCGGAATGGCGTCAGAAGCATCACCGGCCAAGGCTTTGAAATCAACCAGACGTTTTGGTTCAAAACCATATTTTTCCAAAAATGCTTTCCGATCAACCATGCTCGCCGGCTGTTTCCCCCTTTGGGGTATAAAAACTTTAACCTGGTTATCTATAAGTTGCAAT
>DATKWX010000071.1:0-11020 GCA_035529355.1 Bathyarchaeia archaeon | reverse complement strand
GCCGGCCGTGCCATTTTTGAGCCTGGAGTGGGGATTGAACCCACGGTCTCACCCTTACCAAGGGTGTGCTTTGCCACTAAGCTATCCAGGCACTTTGGCGGGCAGGCCAAGTACTCGCTTTTACACTGTAAATTTTGCGATAAAAATTTACAGTGCGAGCCACTGAGCCACGCCGGCCAGAGTGCTGAAGCTAGGATTTGCACCTAGGTAGCCTTTTCAGGCGACGGTTTTACAGACCGTTGCGATTGTCTACTCCGCCACTCCAGCAGATTAAATTTAAAATAAAAACTAAAAAAGCAAAATAAAGAACTGTATTTTTATTTTTACTTTTTAAGCTTTTTTCTATTATAGCAAAAAATCCCTGCCAAATAAATTGGTTTTACAGGGATTTTTTAAGCCATTTAACTTTCTTTAGCCGACGGTTTGGTCAGTAGAAGTAGTCTGGCCAGGTGTTTCGGCCGGAACTGGTTCTTCTGGTTGAACAGGAGGTGTCGGCGTTGTTGGTTCGGAAACTGGCTCAGTTGGAGGTGTTTGGGTTGGCGGCGTTGTTGGTTCATAGCCTGTGGTTGGCGTAGTTGTACCAGTATCGCTTGGTGGCGTTGTTCCACCTATGTCAGTTGATGGGCTTTGCGGATCTTGAACAGGTTTATCCATCATTGCTTAATTCACCTCCTTTTATCAGAGAAATTTTTTTAATAAATAGTTTGTTTTTTCCAAAAATCCACACAAAAACTTTTTATTTTACGTTTTTCGCTTTACGTTTAATTCAACTATAACAGAAACTTTTACCTTTTGTCCAGAGTGAGTTTGAAGAAATTAATTCTTTATAAAATAAATGGCCAAAACGCTGAGCTGGGAGCGAGAGTTGAACTCGCAACCTAACGCTTACAAAGCGTTTGCTCTGCCATTGAGCTATCCCAGCCAAAGCCCCACCTTTAAGCATTGTACAAGGTGTTTCCCCGGATAATCCAGGTGGGTGGCTTGCCCAACTCTTCGCAAAGAGTTAGGACTAAACCTCCCGTAAAAAGTAGTGTTGAGGAAAAAATCCCTCGTACCTTTTACTGCTTTAAAAGCAGGGCAGCAACTTCATTATATCATCCAAAAAGGGAGCAAGAAAGACAGAATTAAGTTAATGACGGGAAAAATCAGTTTTTCCGCTAAAGAAGTGCCGCCGAAAAAGGGAAAAATCACCAAAATAAGGAGTAAAAGGCCATACTGGCTTAGGTTTTCCTCTAATTCTACGCCCCATTCGGTTGGCAGAAATCCAATGAGGATTTTTGCTCCGTCTAATGGCGGAACAGGCAAGAGATTAAAAATAGCCAGACTGACGTTTATGGTGATTATCGGAACAATAAGAGTGGCCAAAAGCGGGGAGGGTAAAACTCTAATAAACAAGGAAAGAACAAACGCCAGAATAAGGTTGCTTCCCGGGCCAGCCAGAGAAATTAAGGCTGCATCACGTCTGGGACGAGCCAGATTATAAGGATCAATCGGAACCGGTTTGCCCCAACCAACCCGTGCAATTAAAAGGCTTAAAGTGCCTAAAGGATCAAGGTGAGCCAGGGGATTTAAGGTCAAACGGCCGTTTAACCGCGGCGTCGGATCGCCGAGTTTGTCCGCTGCCAAAGCATGGGAAAATTCATGAATGGTAACTGCCACGACCAAGCCAAGAATAAAAAGGAAAAAGAGCAAAGGACTTGAAAAAAGCAAATCAAGCATATTATTAATCATAGCAATAAAGATTTTTAATAGCAAACTCGAGGTTAATAACCTATAGCCTGACAAAATAAGATGTTTTATTAAGAGACTATAATAAGTTATAGCTCTGAATCATAAAAACACGAGTCTAATTCGTGTCATTCTCCCAAGATCGTCATGCTGACCACCAACCCGTCATGCTGAATTCATTTCAGCATCTTTCAGGACCCTGAAGCTTAAAGAATAGATCCTGAAACAAGTTCAGGATGACGGTAGTGAAAACGTTTTCTTGTGTTTTAAGAAATAATTTGCTATTATACGTCTTATGCGTTCAAGAATTTGTGAGTATTGCGGAAAAGGTATTTTAAGAGGCCATAAAGTTTCTCATGCCAAGCAACGGACAAAAAGAATTCTTAAGCCCAACCTTCATTGGCAAAAAGTGGTTTACAAAGGCGTAAGTAAAAAAATGCTTTTGTGCGTTAAATGTACCAGGTTTTTGAAGAAAAAAGCAAAAGAAGGTAAAAAAAAGGACTAGTTATTTATTTTTGACCTCTTCAAGCATTTTTTTCGCTTCTTTATTTACCGGGTCAATTTTTTCCAAAACATATTCCAAAATTTCTTTAGCCTTGTCTTTTTGCTCGGTATTAAGCAAAACTTGGGCCAGCCGGAGCTGGGCTTCAAGATAATTTGGTCTTAATTTAACTGCTTTTCCATAATAGGAAGCCGTCTGAGCATAGTTTTCGTCCTGTTCATACAAAAGCCCAAGATTATAAAGAATCTTCGGGTCAGTCGGAGCCAATTCACTGGCCCTAATCAGACTGCTGATTGCCTCGCTTTTAAGGGTAGGTTTAAGATAAGATAAAAGCAAATACACTTCTGCCCGGTTTTTGTAAAAATTAAGATGGACCGGATTTAAAACCAGAGTTTCTTCAATTTCCAGTAAAGCAAGCTGGCTTAGTTGCTGGCTTAGTTTGGCAGATTCTGTTGATTCGGCTTCGTGATAGACCACTGCCAGTTTAGCTGCTGTTTTAGAAAGATAAGCATGGTATAAAGCTTCTTTCGGGTTCAGCTGAACCGCCTTTTGTAAGCTGGTTAAACCTGCCAAAAGCTGGTTTGTTTTATAAAACTGTTCACCTTTAGCAAAACTAATATCTGACTGAAAGCGCTGATAAAGATTAAAAAGCAAAACAATTAAAACTAAAAGAATTCCTCCTAAACTGGTTTTTGGCCATACATAAGATTTTGAACCCTCATAAAATTTAATTTTCAAGGTTTTAAATTCTTTGGTTAAGATGAAACTGAAACCCGGCAGGAAAAAGAAAAGCAAACCGGTAATAACCACGGAAAAGCCGAAAAAATTAGTAATGAGGATACTTAAAAATCCGCAGAGGAAAGCAAAAGGTAAAAGCGAAAACTTAGCTTTAAGATTTTCAGCGCTCCAAGAAACAAAAGTGATAATGATTAGAAGATACGTTATCAGTCCAACCAGTCCTTGGCAAGCTAGGATATTCAAAAACTCATTATGGGCTTTGTTGTAAAGAAAATCCCATTCTGAAAGCAGGTTGTGTTGTTGCGGCCGAAAATTGTAGTAAGCATAGCCAAAAGTTTCCAGTCCGGAGCCAAGCCAGGGATAATGACGCCAAATTTCTAAAGCCCCTTGCCAAACTACTTTTCTAATTTCCGAAGATTCGGAAATAAAAGGTTTGGAAGTACCATCTGGTTTGCTTAGGGAAGGCGGAGCGGTCACATTTTTATTGGTGAAGATTTGCAACCACATGGCTGATTTTTTAATATATGAGTAAGTTTTGTTACCAAGTAAAAGATAAACTAGAAAGGTAAAAAACAACAAAATCGCCCCGGTCTTAAAAAATCTTCTTTCTCGAAATATTGCAAAAATGATAAAAAAAACAAAAGTTATTAAGAAAGCTAAAACGGCTGACTTGGAATTAGTAAAAACAAGACAGAGAAAGTAGGAGGCGTAAAGGAGAAAGTATAAAGCAATTTTAAATTGAACCCTTTTTTGTTCCGGTTTTTGTAACTGCTCAAACAGCAAAGCCAAGGGAATAAAAATAACCGCTGTTAAAAAAGCTCCCAGCCAATTTGGCTGGCCCAAAGTAGAAAACACCCGGTTGCGTACATCTTGTACCCAGTATTGGGTATCAATACCAAAATGCTCCAAAATTCCATAAAAAGCCACTAAAAAGGCTGAGACCAACAGGATCTGGATGGTTTTAAAAGCCCTTTTTTTATCCATATTGGAAACAAAAGCATAATACAAAAGAATATAAGAGATAGTTGAGATTAAGCCGCCGTGCGACCGGGAATAATAACCCCACAAACTAGTGTAACGGTCAAGGCTGAAAATCGTTGATAAAACCGAGGAAACAAGATAGAGCATCAGGGGAATATCAAGAGGGGTACGTCTGATCTCCAGTTTTCCCCTAATAATGGTCTTTCCCAGCCAGGTACTCATAATTACCGTTATTAAAGCATAAACGAGCATCATTTTTGGGTATTCAAAAAGCTCATAGTTTGAAGGACAAAAGACAAGCGGGGTCAGGAAAAATAAGAAGTAGAAAGAATACTTAATTATATTGTTAAAGCCTTTTTCTAAATTCATAATTGACATCCCCCTGATTTCTCCATATAGTTATTATAGTCATACCTAGTAATTTTTTTAAGTGGAGGTTTTATGTCTGCCCAGTATCCTACCGAATCTACGTCTTCTTCACCTGAACCCAAACCACGTCTTACAGTTGAACCCTTAGAAACGGATAAACCAGCAAAGTGGCAAACAATAGCCTTTTTTCTAGCCCTAATCTTTATCTTTGGTTACTTTTTCAAAGACCGGCTTTTACCTCAACCGGGGATGATTACGGTTCTAGGTGAAGGCAAGATTCAAGCCCAACCTCAGGTGGCAAGACTTACGGTTACCTGGCTTACCTCTGCTGATAATGCTCAAGGAGCTTTAGTCGGAGAGAAAAGCATCTACCAGCAACTGCTGTCGGTTCTAAAAAACAAAGGAGTTAATGAAGCTGATGTTAAAGTAGCCCATGGCCAGGTAGTGGCTCCATCTACTGAAGGAGGCAAATACCAGATGGTTAATGCTTTGGATGCCAAACTGACAAAAATTGATCAATTGGATCAGTTAGTAACTGACCTTTATGTCAACGGTGCTGCCAGTGTGGCCAATATTGCCTTAAGCACTGACAATGAGAAAGAACTGGAAGAACAAGCTATTAGCAAAGCAATTGAGGATGCTAAAGCCAAAGCCCAAAAAACTGCCAAGTCTGCCAAGAAAAGATTAGGCAGAATGATTTCTTTAACCACTGATGCTACCGGCCAGGTAAATGCCTTAACTTCCCAGGCAGGAGCAACTACTGGTGAGGGGACCACAAGCTTTTCCGTGCCTGTTGAAGGCCAAGCAGCTTCTGTTAGTTTAGGCCAGATAGAAGTGGTTAGAAACGTATCAATAGTTTATGAGCTGAAATGACCAGGCTGGAGGAAAAATCCGGTTTTTCTTCCCTTCTAATCTTAATCTTATCTTCATTAGTAGTAGTTACCACCACGATTGTTGTTGATTTGAAACTGGGTCAGAGATTAAAGCAGGCAGCTCCTGAGATTTTCCAACAAGGTCCTTATCCTTCAACCCAACCTTCACCTGGCTGTTCTTGCACCAACTACCACTGGCAGGGAAGTTTGTGTGACTCATGGATGAGAGGAAAACCTTGTGGTTCACCTCCACCTTCATCTCAACCATCACCCTCAGCTGCTACCACCTGTACAGGTTCCTGCTTTGAACATACTTGTCCATCTTTAAACAGAAGGTCAGCTTCAGGAAGATGTCCTGCTGACACGCCATTCTGTTGTGGCAGTCCATTGGCTTCTCCCAGTCCTTCGCCCCGGCCATCACCAACTCTCTCACCAACTCCCTGTACCTGCGTCAACCACATTATGCAAGGATCCTCATGTGACTCTTTAATAAGAGGGAAACCCTGTAATCTTCCATCACCAACACCATCACTCCGTCCTTCCCAACCACCTTTACCAACTCCCTGTACCTGTATCAACCACATCATGCAGGGATCTTCCTGTGACTCTTTAGTCAGAGGAAAACCCTGTGGTCTTCCGGCCTCTCAACCACCATCCCAGCCTTCACCCCAACCTTCAGTTTTACCTCAGACTCCCTGCACTTGTGTTAACAATAGATGGCAGGGAAGTCTGTGTGACTCTTGGATGAGGGGACAATCCTGTGGTCTGCCTTCACCTTCACCTCAGTCTGCTTGTTATTGCAGCAACAACATCATGCAAGGTTCCTCATGTGATTCTTTGGTAAGAGGAAAACCTTGCAGTCTTCCGTCACCGACACCTTCAACAGAATGTACTGCTGGCCAACATAAATGTACCGGTGACAATTTCTATTCCTGCTACTACAACCACTGGGTTCCGGATGGCACCTGCAACGGCCGGGGCTGTGAAAGTGACACTAAGTGTAATCCGCCAGCACCCTGTACTCATGGAGAAAGTAGATGTGTAGGTAGTAATACCAAAGAAGTTTGTACCTATGGCGCTTGGGCCAGGTCCGACTGTCCTCATGGTTGTGAAGAAGGAGAGTGTAAACCAGCACCTCCACTAATACCTTGGATTCCAGTAGAACCAGTAGGTCCTGAATATGTTGTTGGTCCTAGCCCTGCTCCGATCACAGCTACCCAGCCTTTGCAAATTGATCCTTACCGGGATTATTGTGCTGGTCTAACAGGACAAGGATTAGCAGATTGTCGTGCTGCAGATCAGGCGGAAGCAGCCATGATGGCCGGAATGTTTGGTGTACCATCAGCATTAGGTTTGGCAGGAGCAGCAGCAATTACCGCCCCAACTTGGGTACCTGCCACTTTAGCTGCCGGAGGTACTGCTTATGCTGTAGCCCAGCCGTATTTGGTATCAGGTGCCAGAGTAGCATCGGGGATGCTGGCTATTGGCGGTACAGCTCAAATAGCCTCAGGTATGGCCGGAGGAATTGTTTACAGCGGGGAGCAAAGCGGTAGTATTACACCAGAACAAGCACAACGGGTATATCAAAATCTTAGTCCAATTTATGGTGGTGGCCAATATCTGGGCGGGGGAGGAGCAGCGCTTGCAACTGTTGTTCAGGGCATTTATGGAGCAGGTGAATTACTGACTTCTGTATCCCAAACAGCCAGAGAAGCCTATCAATTGCAGCAACTGAGAATGCAAACAGTAAGTGCAGCGGAAGCAATTAACCAACAGCAGGTTTTACAACAACAAGTTTCCCAGGAAAGATTTGGTGAAGGTGCCCTTATTCGTTCTGGACCCTCTGGTGCTACTCCTAGAGGAGAGAATATTTATTATAATGAAGAAGGTACTCAAATGCTAGTAATTGATGTTAATCAAGATAGAGCATTGCAGGCTTACTTAAGAGAAGGAAATCAATGGATAGGAACTGAGAGGCAAATGACATCTTTAAATGTTAGTCGGGTAACTTTAGGGAATCAGTTTGTAAACCAAACTATAAACTATTCAGGAGAAGCACAGGCAGCAATCTATCAAAGAGGTGGTGGTACTGCGTACTTGGGAGAATTTGCAGCCTGTAGAACAGGTGTTTGTCGAGAAAAGGCTGCTCTTTTACATGTCTTATTGGCTCAAGTGCAAAAAGAATCTCAAATGACAGTTGGTGATATTACGGGAGGTAGACACGCCTGGGTTGAATTAATAGACACTGTTACGGGTGCAATATATGTGGCAGACCCAACGAATGGATTTGTGTTGCCTGTTCAAGAAGCATATAATAGATATGGATTTGTAAGTAACGTAGAACATATGCAGCTTGTAAGACCATGAGAGAAGATTTGGAAGATGATCTAGAGGGAAGCGCCAGAGAATACACAAGAGAATCCATTTTAAATGGTAATCCATTAAGTCATTTAATGACGCTTGTAGAAGAATATAGAAATGGTGATATAACTTTTGAGAAACTTCAAGGAAGGGCTGGGGTAACCTTAAGAATTCATAATGGGATTTCTGAACTAAGGCAGGCAATTACAGACCTTACAGCACAAGAAACAGCCTCAAAAAGAAAGGGCCAGTTGACTTTTGAGGACTGTATGCCGGCTAAGTGGTCACCTACTGACCTCCAACTTGGTGCTAAAATTGATAGTTTCACAGGCTTTTTAAGTCGAGCAATAAAGTCTGTAAATCCCCATAATGGTTCTTCGATACCCGAAAGTTGAAATTCCTGATATTTTTTGTACCTTTTACCACAGGAGTATTAATGATTTTCGTAATTGTGGCTTCAGTTTTAAGATGATACAATATTTTTTATACAGCCTTCGCGAAAACCCTCACCGAATCGGTGGGGCGAGGGAATACCTTGGTAGTTTGATAAAGTTTTCGCTCCGGCGTATGAAAACTTTTACAAATTAGGAACTGCGGCCTGCCATCCGCCAGCTGGTGGAGACAGCCCGCAGAGTTTTCATGTTGGATTTTTTGTGGCAGTTGGTTTCTCATGATTTAGGGATTGATTTGGGTACGGCCAACACTTTTGTTTTTGTCAAAAACAAGGGAATTGTCATCCGCGAACCTTCAGTAGTGGCCCGCAACAAAGAGACAGGCAAAATTTTGGCTATCGGTTCTGATGCCAAAAAAATGATCGGTAAAACACCGGAAAAAATTGAAGCGGTCCGGCCCTTAAACGACGGCGTGATTGCTGACTTTGATGCCTGTTTAAGTATGCTTTCTTATTATATCCGCCTCATTCATCAATCTCATGGCCTTATCCCCAAAATTCCCAAGCCCAAGGTTATTATCGGTGTTCCTTCGGGTATTACCGAAGTAGAAAGCCGGGCGGTTCAGGATGCGGCTTTGAGCGCCGGTTGCCGGAAGGCTTTTTTAGTGGAAGAACCAATGCTTGCGGCTATCGGCATCGGTTTGCCGATAAAAGAGCCTTCCGGCCAATTGCTGATTGATATCGGGGGCGGCACGACTGAGGTGGCCGTAATTTCTTTAAGCGGTATTGTGGTTGAGAGATGTTTGCGTGTTGCCGGTGATGAAATGGATGAGGCAATTGTCAACTTTGCCCGGCTTAAACATGGTTTGGTCTTGGGTGTGGGTTCGGCTGAAGAAATAAAGATTAATATTGGTTCAGTTCAGGCGATGCCCAAGGAAAAGGTTTTTGTTGTTCGGGGTCGGGATTTGGAATCAGGTCTGCCGCGTTCGGTAAAGATGACCAGTGTGGAAATCAGAGAAACCTTAATGCCGATAGTCCAGCAAATAGTGACCGCGATGGTTGATACAATTGAAGAAACGCCACCTGAGCTTTTAGGTGATATTCTGAAACATGGGATTGTTATGTCCGGTGGCGCCAGCCAGCTTTATGGTTTGGATAAGCTGCTTACAGAGGCGAGTAAAATGCCGGTTTGGCTGGCTGATGACCCCTTAACTTGTGTGGTCCGTGGTTGCGGCAAACTTTTAACCGATGATAAACTACTTAAGAAGGTTAAACTAAGCATAGGTTGATTATTTAAAATTCTCCCTTAACTTCATGAAAAAGTTCTGCTATATTAAAAACAATGGAAAAATTGGCTCAGGCTATTTCCGGAATTTTTAGCCCGGTAGTCGAATCCCTAGCTATAATTTGGCTGGCCACGAATATGAATATTACTTTTTTAGGCTGGACCAAAGTTTTTTGCCTCAGCGTTTTTTTTCTTTTTCTTTTACCTTATGGTTTTTTTCTTTATCTTAGAAAGAGCAAAAAAATTTCTGATAATGATATTAGCAAGAGAGGCGAACGCCATAGGTTTAATATTTTTACTTTTTTCTCAATTGTGTTGTTTTTGGCAATTATGTTCTTTTTCAATGAGAAAGCATTAGTTTTTTTCTACATAAGACTACTAATGCCATTTTTAATTTACATTATAATTACCTTTTTTTGGAAAATTTCCGGACACATGGTAGTGAACAGTATTTTTGTTCAATTAGTTTATTTTTATACTAAAAACCCGTTGCTTTTATTGTTGGGTATTTTTGTCTTGTTTTTAGTGGCTTGGTCGCGGGTTTATTTAAAAAAGCATACTTTAGCTCAAGTTGTAGCAGGCCTAATTCTTCCGTTAATAATATTGATTTTTTAACGGACGATCGTCTCATGTAAAATCAATAAGGATATGGTGGACGAAAAAAGAAAAAAAACAATTACCATTTTCTTACTATTAATTATTGCCAGTTTGCTTTTAATTGGTTTGGATAAATGTGGTTGGTTGAATTGGTTGAAGTCTTTTTCGGAAAAAATAGCCAATCCGATCAGAGTAAAAATTCACCAGAATAATTCTAAGCGAGTTCAAAAAAAATTAAGCAGATCCGAGTCAACAGAAATCAGCAAAAAGAACGATTTTTTGGAAAGAGAAAATGCCGGACTTCAAGTAGTTTTGGAGCAATTAAAATCCGAAAATGCAGCGATGCGCAAGCTACTGGGAGCGCCATTGCCACCAAACTGGCAGTTTATACCTGTTTCTGTTTTGGAAGTAAGTGATGGAATAATGGTTATTAATCAAGGTAGCAATAACGGCCTTAAAGAAGGACAGACAGTAGTTTATGAAAACGTTTTGATGGGAAGAATTTTTAAAGTAAATCCTAATTTAAGCAAAATTATGCTTCCTTTAAATAAAGATTCGCAGGTGCAAGCAAAGATAGTTAAAACTGACATAAAAGGAGTAGTTAAAGTTTATTCTAACAAGGTTTTGGTTTTAGATGAAGTTTTACAAGAAGAGCTAATTACTCCTAGTCAAATAGTGGTTACCAGTGGCAAAGATAGCATTTATCCTGAAAATCTTTTGATTGCCAAAATTGAATCGATCGAAAAAGATGAAGCTCAAGTTTATCAAAAGGCAATTTTAAAACCTCTACTTGATTATCAAAAGTTGGAAACAGTATTTGTTATAAAGAATTAATACCAGTTTAATTAATTAAAGTGAATTAAGATATGTACTTTTTAATTACAATTTCACTAGGCCCCGACGCTTTTATTCTTCCATGCTCAAGCCAAATTGTGTGGGAGCAGAGTTTTTTAAGCAAATCAAAATTATGAGAAACAAAAATAATAGTTTTTTTGGCTTTAAAAAACTTTTGGATTTTTCTCAAGCTTTTGTTTCTAAAATTTTCATCGCCCACGGAAATAATTTCGTCCACGATCAGAATATCGGGATTGGAATAAACAGCGACGGAAAAGCCAAGCCTTAACTTCATTCCCGAGGAATAAGTATAGAGAGGCGAGTCAATAAACTTTTTAATACCGGAAAAGCGAATTATTTTT
>DATKWX010000070.1:0-23213 GCA_035529355.1 Bathyarchaeia archaeon | reverse complement strand
ATTCTGATTTAAACTTACCACAGCTAAACTTGTTTTAAAAGCCATTAAAGAAGTCTAAAACCCAAACCAGTGAATAACTTACTAATCAGAAGTCATTAAACCTTTTAAATTCCTATCAAAAAAATCTACCGACCTTTGCAGTGCCATATCAAGGTTATTAGAAAGATTATGATTATCTCCTTCATATGTGTATAGTTCTACGGGTTTACCGCTGCTTCTCAACGCTTCGTCTAACTTCTGACTAAAAAGTAATGGTACCTCTTCGTCTAGCGTTCCATGCTGAAGCTGTATCGGGCCGGAAATGTCTTTGACAAATGATATCGGTGAGATTGACTGCCAAAACTGAGGATTTGCCTTAAAACTCCCGTACTTGTCAACAAGTTCCTGTCTTCCCGGCCGTCTTGATACCTGTTCTCTCTGAGAAGGAATAAAAGGTCGAGGATTGAGGTCTGGATGGTGCCAATTATTGGTCAAATCTTCATACGAAGCCACTACCCCTGCCCAGATTTCACCCGCCTTAATATCATTTGTTACCACCATCGAACGCAAAGTTATCGTTCCTCCCATTGAATGTCCCCACATACCAATTCTTTCCGGGTCAGCATCCTTATATTTTTTCATCGAAGAAACGGCATTTAATATATCAATTGTATAGGCAGAAGAATAATAAGCACCCTCCGGTTTTCCCTCGGAATTTCCATGACCTCGGTAATCGGATTTAAAAACAATATATCCGTTTCTGGAAAAAGCGTCAGTATAAGCAAGGTATTTTTCCGTGGTCCGGTACTCTTCTGGTTGAATGTAGCCGTGATTAAAGATAATAACCGGCCAACCAGCAGGAGGTTTTTTTAATCCTGAAGTTGTCGAAGGATCTTCTTGAGGCACTGTTAACAAGGCAAAAATCTTCAAGCCGTCTGACTTATAAGAAACTATATACCGATTGTAATTTGATCCTGGTGGAAGCGTTTCTTCTATTACAATATCGCTTCCGGGATACTCTTGCCCACGCATGTATTCTATGGAAAGCGGGTTGGGTTCATTTGTTAATCCACCGCGTCCTTCTTGCTGGGCATTTTTATATAAAGCAGTGGTAGATTTAAGAAAATCCCTGAAAAAACGGTTATAAACAATAATACTAGTAAGAATTCCAAGAATAAGAATAGAAACAATAACTAAACGCTTGTTCATAGGGTATAAATAATCATTCTATCACTTGCTTCCTGAAAATATGCTGAGATATTACTGCCAGAAATGAGTTAGTTTAATAGTTCACTAGCACTTAAAATTCCTAAATAAGACTAAAACTGGTATATTAAACGCCAACTGGCTCCCCCTGGCGCGCAAACTTCGAGACTGGTTTATAACCAATCAATTTTATATTCCTAACTTTAATTTTGCCTTAACTTCTTAACAATAACCTTTTTTAACACGCTGAGTAAGATTATTTTTTAGGGAAAAAAACAGAAGGGTCAATTTTTAACACCTTTGCCAGTTTATACAGGACATAAGCACTGGGAGAATAGCGGGCGTTTTCTAAATGTCCAATATAAGTCCTGTAAAGACCTGCCTCATAAGCAAGGCTTTCCTGGGAGATGTTTTTTCTTTCTCTTTCTTCTTTGATTTTTTTACTGACCAGCTTTGTAAAATTTTGTTTAGACAGCATGTTTTAATTGTTGTGTAATTCTCATTAAACGACAACGCAGTAAACATAGACTTTCCGATGAAAACTGCTATAATCAGCTTGACTTATATAGAGATGAAGACAGACAAAAAACTAAAACCGATTTATAAAAAATGGTGGTTTATTTTAATCACGGTTATTTTGAGTTTTCCTCTTTGGCCTTTTCTTCTGGGAGCTTTCTTAGCTTACAAAACCTTCAAAACCGGCTTTAATAAGAAACTTAAATACTCTTTAATCGCCTTGATTCTCCTGCCGACAGTATTTATCGGTTCTGTCTGGGCAGCAGCAGTTATTTCACCCAAGCCGGCTGAGGAGACAAAAAAGACAGAGGTAGAAAGTGTATCATTAACCTCACCTTTCCCAAGCCCAAATGAGACACCCTCTAATGAAGATGAAAACAGTAATCAGGTTCAATCCAATCCTGCAACTACACCAACCCAATCCCCTGATACTTCTTTGCAAAATCAGGCCACGGTTAAAGTCCAGAGAGTAATTGATGGCGATACGATTGAACTGGAGACAGGACAGAAAGTCCGTTACATAGGCATAGATACGCCAGAAACAGTCCATCCATCAAAACCAGTCCAATGTTTTGGCAAGGAAGCCTCTAACAAAAATAAAGAATTAGTTTTAGGAAAACAAGTAAGGCTGGAAAAAGATGTTTCGGAAACGGATAAATACGACAGGCTTTTAAGATATGTTTGGGTTGGCGATGTTTTAATCAATGAAGTTCTTGTTAGAGAAGGCTACGCTCAACCCAGCACTTACCCTCCGGATGTGAAATACCAAGAAAGATTTTTAGAAGCACAAAGGTTGGCAAGAGAAGAAAATAAAGGCCTATGGAACGCTTGTGATTATTTTGGCCAGCCATTAACTACCTCGTCATCAACGAGTCCGCAAACAACAACCCAGACGCAACAAACCACAACAACTCAAACAGGAAACTGCGTCATTAAAGGCAATATCTCCAGCAGTGGTGAAAAAATCTACCATCTTCCTGGTTGCGGCTCTTACAACAAGACGGTTATCGACGAATCAAAAGGTGAAAAATGGTTTTGTTCTGAAACAGACGCAGTTAATGCCGGATGGAGAAAAGCCAAAAATTGTTGATTCGATTTTTAAGCTGATAAAAAACAGGGTGTGGGCTAAACAATAAAACTTACCATCATAGAGTAGGGATTATTTTAACTCTGGATAAATTTTCGAAGCCTCTTTTGGGATTACTTTTTCGATACTAACAATGGCATGTCCCTCTAATAGAACTGTTTCTACTTCTTTAATACGAACCGGTCTTTGAGAAAAGGGGTCGTAGTAAAGAGGCTTCCATAATTCTAACTCTTGAATCTCATCACTAGGGTCAATGGAAAATTCTTTTATTATGCCTATATAAACCTTATTGTCGGTAGTAAATACTTTTACAACAGTATTTGGTGGCGAATTTAGAAAATAGTGCCATAACCTCCCAAATGGCCGCCGCTTGAGAAAGCGAGTAATGAACTTCTCAAACTTCCCGCTTCTAATAAGCTTCGCTAACAATGCCACCAATAAAAAGCCTATCAATAGACTTGTTGTGCTGAAAATAAAATGGCTTGGTTTTAAATTTAAGTTGAGACTCGATAAAAAATTTAGAATTCCATAAAAGACCCCCGTCAAATAAGAAAGGCCAACGGAAGTAGCCACGCTCAAGACAACCGTCTGTAAATCAGATTTCTCCCTAGAGGGAACTAGGTATTGAAAAAACATGATAACGAGGAATCCGGGAAGTAGAAAAAATACGACTTCAACAAGACTTGAAATGTCTGAGTTTAATAGGTCAATCATATTTTACTTATTAAATTTCAATTTTCCCCTTATTCCTAATTTAACTATCGTCATCAGGTGGAGCAGGACTAGGACTTGGGCTTGGACTAGAACTTGGGCTGGGGCTAGGGCTAGGCACAGCAGTGCCCCATGAGCTTGGCGGTTTTGGGTCAGGCGGAGGATTTGGAGTAACTACTTGAACTCCTCCTTTTATCGTAGTTTGAGAACTTTCGATTGCAGTAAAACTAGGTTGATTTTTGCTACTGGTCATACAACTATATTATAAATCATTTTTCCTATTTAATTTTTCCAGACCGGCAACCCCCGTATCGCCTTTTGAGCTGGGAACTCCAACATTATCATCCGCATCCAACCTTTTTATAAGCTCTAAGGGCAATGTTGTTGTGGTTGCCATACTACTTCGAGCCGTTGATGAACTTACTGTATGGGTTTTTGATTGGATGTTCTCCTTTTGTATTTCGCTGTATCTATCATATGCGCGGCAAGATACAGTTACATGGGTGCTAAACTTTTTCAGATTTTCGACTGATTCTAAGAACATTCTCGCCAGAATATCAGCATCCATCACCCAGTAACCCTTTTCGGAAATCGACATCAAGCTATCATTGATACGACTTATTCCCGATATTTTTGGGAAAAACTCATGACTCAAGCCATTCCGGAAGGTATCAACAAATTCAGTTTTGTGTGGTTCGATTTCAGCTTTAGCTTTATCGGTAAAAAATAAGTCAATATAGGCGTTTATTCTTTTCGCCGTATCACCACTTGGATTGTATTTATTCTCGGCAAACAAGTAACCCAAAAAGTCCATACAGGAAAACACATAAAGAGCAATCGGGAAGTTGCAGTTTCCGTCATAATTTTCAATAACCTTAATTTCCAGTAGCCTTTTGATATCACCAACCATATAGCCGCAAACCATTTTCCCAACAATTTCCTCCCTTACAAAGGATGTTTTTTCCTCTCGTGTTGGTTCCGTAGTCGAAGAACTTTGGCTGGTCGCCGTTGATGTCGTCATTTTATTTGAATAAATACTTTTTAGCTTCGCTCGTTATTTATAATAATCGCTCGCGCACTTATACTTACCAAGGCTGTTAGCAGTAATGAAAGTAAAGCTATTGAAAAAATATCATTTGAAAATTTCCAAAAGGAATTAACCACAAATAAAACAAGTGAAAAAATAACGAAGGTTAGAACAATAAATGGGTGTTGAGGTTTCTTATAAGAGGCTATTTCTCCTCGAATCCACTTCTGAATTTCTTCCCAGTGTTGGCGTGCTCCATGATTAACATTACCGATTACATCACAATGTAACGCTTTGCCATAGGAAACTAAAATCGCTACAAAGTCTTTTTCCTTAGGGGGAAGGCTTGTAAAGAAATTTTCAAAAGTAGTTGTGTTCCAATCACAGGCTTCACTTTTTTTTCTGACAGAAGTTGATAATTTAATATCGCTGGAAGTCAATAGATTTCTATAACTTTGGATACTTTCTATTCTTTTGAAGTCGTAGTGAAGCTGATTTATTTCTCCAATAATTCTTTCTGGAACTTCGGACATTTGTTCCAACAGAGTAGAATCTATAAGAGGAGACGAACCAGTAGTGTAAATGACTTTGAACGGGTTAGCATTATCGATTTTCTGTGATTTTGTTAAATTATCACCATACCCACCTCCAGTAGAACCGACCCATGGTCCGAGGCAATCTAACTGAACTTTTAGCAATTTCAGAAGATGGATTTTTTTCTCTCTGTTAATTTTGAACCATTGAAAATAAGCAAAATAGAATCCAAATACTGTAACGATAAAAATAATTATATTTAAATTGTCTTGTATCATACCCACCTTGCATTTATCATTTATAAATGCTTATAATAACTTATATCAGAAAATGCCATGAAAAACAATACTTTTTACACCGTTGAGCAGGTGGCAGATATGCTGAAAATACACTGGCAGACGGTGCTTAATTACATTAAAAGCGGCAAATTAGAGGCGCTCAAGCTCGGTAAAGGATACAGGATTTCCCAGATGGCCATTGATAAATTTTTAAGAAAGAACAGTACTAATGGATAATTTAACTAAACAACAGCGCAAAAGGTGTATGTCCAGTATTAGAAGCAAAGATACAGCCCCTGAAAATGTGGTTAGAAAAGCCTTAACAGACATGAGGGTGCGATACAGATTGCATGTAGGAAAACTGCCTGGTAAGCCTGATATTGTTATCTCAAGACTAAAAAAAGTTGTTTTTATCAATGGTTGCTTCTGGCATCAGCATGAGGGCTGTAAGTGGAATGTCAGCCCGAAAACCAATAAAAACTATTGGAAACCAAAGTTAGAAAGAAATATAAAAAGACAAAAAGAAAACATTAAAAAACTAAAAAAACTAGGCTGGAAGACGCATATTGTATGGGAATGCGAAACCAGAGACAATAAAATGCTTAGAAAGAAAATTGATAGGATACTCATATGAAGAACAAAAAGGTAGATTTTAGACTTGCAGAGTTGTTTTGCGGGCCGGGAGGATTAGCACTGGGCGCTGTTACCTCTTCCGTAACGGATAAAAAAGGTGTGGTTTATAAAGTTAAGTCTGTTTGGGCTAATGATATAGACCAAAATTCATGCGATACTTACTCCCGAAACATTCATAACGGCAAAAAGTCTTTTACTGCCTGCAAGCCGGTTGAGAAAATTAACTTTAGCAAAATACCTAAGTTTAATGCCCTTGCTTTCGGTTTTCCCTGCAACGATTTCAGTCTTGTTGGAGAACAAAAGGGCTTTGATGGTAAATATGGCCCGCTTTATACCTACGGCATAAAAGCAATTGAAGCACACAATCCCAAATGGTTTCTTGCTGAAAATGTTGGAGGGATACAGAGTGCTAACAATGGAATGGCATTTAAGAAAATACTTGAGGATTTGGAAGCCGCCGGAAAAGGATATAACCTGACTACTAATTTGTATAAGTTTGAAGAATATGGCGTCCCCCAAACCAGACACAGAATAGTGATAATCGGTATCAGGAAAGACCTCGGATTAAAATTCAAAGTTCCTGCACCTACCACACTCAATAAACCCACAACTGCCAGAGAAGCTCTTGAATCACCTCCAATACCAGAGAATGCCCCTAATAATGAAAGAACAAGGCAATCTGAGACTGTTATAGAGCGTTTGAAGCATATTCCTCCAGGAGAAAATGCTTGGTATAAAAAACTGCCAAAACATTTAAGACTAAATGTTAAAAATGCCCGGATGAGCCAAATTTATAAAAGACTGCATCCCGATAAACCATCCTACACAATTACCGGCAGCGGAGGAGGAGGGACGCATGGCTACCATTGGAAGGAAAATAGGGCTTTAACAAATAGAGAACGCGCAAGAATCCAAACCTTTCCTGACAGTTTTATATTTGAGGGAGGCAAAGAAAATGTAAGGAAACAGATTGGAATGGCAGTTCCGCCGAAAGGGGCCCAAGCAATAGTAACAGCAATTCTAAAAACCTTTGCCGGCATACCTTATAAATCTGTCAAACCAACAATTCAAAACGGGGAAGATGAATTTCAGGAAAGACTTTTTTGAACCTAAAGCCTTTTTATTAGCTTCTCCCAATCCTTTTTGCTTTTATGAAGCAGTCCTGTCTTTTTTACATAGCGCCAGCCGTTAAAATCAATTCCTGGAATACTTTTTACCTTTTCTAATTCATCAATGTCTGCCCATCCAGCAATTTCACAATACACATTTTCAAACCTCGGTATATCATCCTTATATGACTGAAAATGCTGCTGGTTTTTTACCAGTTCTTCTATTCTGTTTTTAGTGATTCTTAAGAGATGGTCGTCGGGAATATCCGGGCGGCAAAAAATATAAACATCTGATTTTCGCTCAGATATAGTTATTTCATTTTCACCAAGCACAAGGTAAGCGCTTTTGGGTTTTGAGGATTTAATCCCAACACCAATTTTTGGCTCTCTTTTTTTATTCTTTTCCTCAACCGCAATAATATCCTGCGGCACAATTTCATCATGTATGCCAAAATCCAGCTCTACCCTGCATCCAAATTCGTTCTCAAAGAACTTCTGAACCGCCACTTCTGCCAACTGCCCTTTTATCCAATTTGTTAGTTTCTGACCAAACTCTCTTTGTCTAGCTGTTCCCCAATCTGAAAGCACATATCCTCGAAAATGCTGTGCCAAAGCAAAATCAAGACACATTTTATAATCCTCAATGTTCAACTCAATTGAACGGTATTTATAGTTATCCAACCACTCTTGGAGCATTCCCTTATCAAAATAAAACCTACCTCTGTCTCCCCCTCTCGGAAGCGGCGCAAATTCGCCTGCATTGCGGAAGTAGTTGTCAAAAACTTTTTCATCTAGATTGAGAAATTCAATGGCCTGTCGTTTTGTCAACTTGTTGTTCATATTTGTTATTTTATCAAATAAAACCAGATAAATCCTATATTACTATCCAGCAATTAGGTAAAATGCTGTTAGAATGACAAAACAAGACAAAATCAGTTATAAGACACCCATCGCCCAAAATCTGTTCTTATTGATGCAAAACAAGGATTTCCAAAAAGACTTCGAGGTATTGAAAAAAAAGCATCATAAAGAGCTTAACCGAATTATTGGACAAAAAAACTCAGCTTCAATAATTAGGGCAAAGCCTGAAAACGACGATTTACGAATAGACATAGAGACTGTTGCCAAGAAATCACCTTTGTATAACCGCCCGGAACGCCATGTCTTACGGAATCTGATTATCTTCCTTTTATCCAAGGTCAACCCTAAGCCACTTCTTAAGGGTGTTGATGAGCGAGGTGAAATAAAAACCATCATTCCACCACCATGGATGGAAATTGATGCGGCAGAAAACGGAGTAGTCGTCCAACTGTCTTGTTCTCTCTATCATACAAAAGCAGAGGTGTTAAATTTCATCAGCAAGAATTGGAAGCAGGTTGAACAAAAGAAAAAAGAGTTAGTAAAAAAAACCGGCTTTGCCCAAAACAAACCCCAGCCATTTACCGATTTTGAAAGAGATTGGCAGATTTATTCAGACAAACAAACTACATCCTACTATAAGCTAGTTAAAAAATATGGGCTTAATGACGTCAGCTCTGCTAGTATGATTATCTCAAGGATTAAAAATAGGATAAAAAGCCTTTACTCCCATTAACTTTCTTTACACTCCTTTTTCCTGAAATAGCCGTGTTATCTAGCACGGTTTTATTTTTATAAGCTGGAGTTGTGACTAGACAAAAGGATACAACCAAAGCTAAAAACGATTTCAAAGTGACCGACGACTTGGCGCGGTTTTTTGCCGTGCTGATGAAAATAAACAAAAGGAGACAAAATTATGGACGAATACAAAACTAAGGACATCTTCGAAGCCTCTTGGCTTTACTCGCAGGACATGCCTCTCCTCCGACTTGACCCAGACAGCCGCTACTTCTGGTTCGTTTTCAGTAACTTAAGTAAATGCAAGTTAATGTCCAACGCCTACTGGACAAATGCCGCCGAAGGCAAAATCAAACGCTTTGTGGACAGCCTAAAGACTCTTAAAGACCTTGTTTTCTCCCGGAAGACCTAATTAGAGCCTGCGGTCTAACTTCGGAGCAAATTCGGTGAAAAAGAGGGTTGGCGGGATTAACAATCGAAAAACTATCGGGTAAAGGCTCGGGGAAGGCTCGGGTTAAACAACACAAAAATGAAAAACCAAACAATACAACCAAGGGGCATAAACAGCGACGCGCCCTGGTGCTGGTCAGGTAAAATAGCACTTCGCTTCATAAATAACCATTATTCCAGCAAACCCCAAAGGGTAAGGACAGCCCGCTCCGTCTATCTGGCCTTTTGCGAAAAAGCTAGCAACTCCAACCAAGAAGCTGAATTTTACGCCAAAAGGGGAGAGCTCGCAAAACTAAGCGGGTGCTCCAAGTCCACGATTGACAGGTATGTCCAAGAGTTTGTCACCTTGGGCTTAATCCATAAGGAAAACAGGCGCAAAGAAAAAATAAACCTTCCGAATTATTGGTGCATCTTACACATCCCCTCTTCCTAAGATTATGAAGAGAGGTCAACCCATAATGAACACGAGAGGTTTAACCACTTTAATGGTGAAGTAATAGAAAAACATTATTAAGAAAAACAAGTATTTAGTATAAACCACACCTTGATTAAAAAAATAAAAAATGAACCTAAATTGCAGATGGGCTCGAAATTAAAAAAGTTATCCTCTATTTTAATGATTAACAAAGAAACAAAATGAAAAAATACATCGCATACTACAGAAAATCAACCGACACGGAAGACAAGCAGGTTTTGTCCCTTGACGGCCAAGCAGAGGTTGTCAGGGAATTTGCCACCAATAAAGGATTGTATATCCCTAAAAATTTTGAATTCAGAGAAAGCTTCTCGGCAAAAAAATCCAACACAAGGCCGATTTTTAACAGCATTTTAAGCCTACTACAAAGCAATAAAGCCCAAGGGGTTGTTGCTTATAAGGCAGACCGGCTAACCAGAAATTATGGCGACTTAGATGACTTGCTTGACCTTCTAAACACAGGCATTGAAATATGGGCGTCAGATTATGGAAATTATACAAGTGACGCGAACGGAAACATGATGCTTGGCATAAATACGGTCATGGCCAAAAGGAAAATCGACGACCTTTCAGAAGATACAAAAAGAGGGTTAAGAAACAAAATAACAATAAAAGAGTGGCCGGGATGGGCGCCTTTAGGCTACCTAAACCTAGATAAGATGGGACGGATAGCTGGAAAACAATACCTCCCGGAAAAACAAAGGATGATAGACAACCTTGGTAAAAAATTGGGAAGGATAGAATATGACCCACTGACGGCTCTGCTCGTCAGGAAGGCTTTTGAAGTTTACGCCTACCAAGACATCAGCTTGAAAAAACTCTCCGATTACATGTATGAACAAGGGTTGCGGACGAAATTCGGAAACAAGGTTAAAAAATCATCGCTTGGAGAGGCTCTGAATAATCCCTTTTATTATGGAGCCATGATGTGGAAAAAGAAGCTTGTCCCTGGAACCCACGAGCCAATAGTCACGAAAGAACTTTTTGACTTAGTCCAAGAAAAACTTTCTAGCAAGTCACCATTTACAATCAAACCCGAGCTTGACTTCATTTATAAAGGTTTGCTCACCTGCGGAGCTTGCGGACTAAATATCACGGCAGAACATAGGACTAAAAAACAAAAAAACGGCAACATCCATGATTACAATTACTATCACTGCACCAAATCAAAGGGGAATTGCGGCCAGCCACACATAGAGGAAAAAGAGCTTGAAAAGCAAATAGCAGACATTTTCATCAACTTTTTCCTTTCGGAAGAACAATCAGAAGCAATCCAAATAAAGTTAGGAGAGCTTTACCGAGATGACTGCAACTACCAAGTCCAGCAAGAAAAAACCCTTAAATCACGACTGGCAAAACTCAAAGAGGAAAAGAAGCAAATGTTCAGGAAAATGGTCACCAGTGAAATTAAAGATGACGAAACTTTTTCAGAAATCCAAAATGATGTCCAAAGAGAAATTACAGACATCCAGCAAAAGCTCGACAACATCACCCGTCACTCGCAAGATTGGCTAGAGCAATCCTCGAACCTCCTTTACCTTGCCCGCCACGCAGGGGAATTATTTTTAGAGGGAACGAAGGAAGAAAAACACATTTTGGTGAATTGCGTATCTTCGAACCTTTTTTTGAAAGACAAAAGGGTCACTTTTAGCCTTAAAAAACCATTTGACTTGTTGGCTGAAGTGCCAAAAAGTCCAACTGGGCTCCCCCTAAAGGACTTATTCTGTAATTTCTTATTTTTCATTTTTACTATTTTTTATAAAGAGTAATAAAGTAGCTTTTGCTTTCTGACCATCATTTGTTATTGGTTCTTGCCAATACCCTTGATTATCATTCCAAATAAAACCTCCTATTAATCGGTATTTATTTTCTATTAATTCTGCCATGTATTGTTCCAATAGTTTTGGTGTTTTTCCATCCCATATTTTTTTAAGATGATATTGAGAGACAACAATTGCTTTTGGAGGTTTAAGTTTAAGGTCAGCAATTGTTTGCCTTTGATAATCAATTTTTTTGGGGGACTCAATCACGAGAGGATAATTAGTAAAAAACCGTGTAGGACTTTTTCTCTTGCTGTAAAAAAGAATTTGTGGTTCGCAGCCTAGAACATAAACATAATCTTTAGCAGAAGTTAAATCTGTTATCCGCTTGGCTACAATTGACGCTTCTATAAATGGATTATCTTTTGTATAGACTAAAAGATTTAGATCTTCAGGGGAAAGAAAAAACTGTTTTTTTATAGCTAAAATCATGCTGACTAATAAAATAGAGGTAATCACCACTTTTGTTTTTTGTGTTGATCTACTTTTTTTTCTTTTTTTAAGGAAAGTGGCAAACGAATTAATTCCTAGAGAAGCAATCATTGCCCAAAACGGCATAATAAGAATATAGTAATGTCCTAAAGGGCTAAAAGAAACAGAAAATAAAGAAGTTAAAAACAAGCCTAAATAAAACCACCAATTTTTGGGAAGTTTATAAAAAAACCAAGCAGAAAAGAAAAACAAAAGCCACCAGTTTGTTAAGAACAGCTTTAGAAAACGGAGGGAATGATTCAAAGAGAAACCATAATTTTCAAGATAGTATTTATTGAAAAAGATCACACATTCCCATACATAAGATAAAGCATCTTTTAATATAAAAGGGCTTAAAATCAGCCAAGAAGTTAACAAAAATCCCAAGATAGTATAAAAAATATTTACTAGTAAAATCTTTACTTTTTTATCTTGTTGAAACCCTTTTATTAACCAGACTAAGAAAATAAACAGTATTGGAAGGAAGCAAATTTGTTTATAAAATACTGCCAGAGCACTAAGTGTTCCGAATAAAAAACGCGACCAGGAGTTTTTTTTGCTTTTGTTATATGTATAAACAGCCAGTGTCCCTAATAAAGGAAGAAGCATAAATTTTTCTGTGTTAGCCGCTAAAGAATAAAGATGAAAAAACATAATCATCGGAATAGCAAGCCCCATAGCTATTAAAGCAGTGCTTTTATCAAAATCCTTTTTTAATATATAACCTACTAATAAAATCGACCCTGCTTCGAAGATCATCGCTAGTAATCTTGGAGGCCAAAGGGCATGAGGATTAATATATAAAGACAAAAGATAGGTATAAATAATCATGGGAGGTTTTTGTATAAAACTGTTTTTATAAGGAAGAATGTTTTGTTTTAAAATCCAAGCAGAATAAGCATATTCTCCTTCGTCGCGTTCAAAAGGAGAGTTGAAACTATTCCAGCGGAATAAAAGGACAAAAGATAGGACTCCTAGAAGTACTAAAATATTTAAAATTCTTGTTTTTTTACTCACTTAAACTTAATTTCAAGACTGTCATTGGTTTTCACAATACTAATCAGACAAAATGATAATCAATATGTTCAAGCTTGAACGCCAAAAAATGGGCTTTTCCCCAAATCTAATTATAATTGATGTCTTTTGCGATTATCTATTATCAAACCCAACTGCCGTTATGAAAAGATCATGTTCAAAAGTACTTGTCCTGCAACCACAAACTAGAATTTGAGTCTATCCTACAAGACATTCAACTTTTATTCAACTCATTTCAAACTAATTCTAGCTATATTACTTCCATCATTGACTTTTCTCTACCTTTTTGACAAACAATAATAAGGGCGTGGAAATTTTGATAAACTTTTAAATCGGGCTCCATATTGTTCTGGAAAAATTGTTGCAATTTAATGTACTCTTTCTCTTTCGTTAAACCATTCTTTTCAGTCCACCGACGAGTATATTCATCAACAATGAAGCTTGGTTTATCTAGTGCATATAGCAAAATTGTATCGGCAGTTTCTTGACCGACACCTTTGATATTAAGAAGTTGCTGGCGAATATTTTTGACATCCTTCATCATAAGTCCTCTTACCCCGCCCTGACTAGCCACAAAAGTGCAAATATCAAAAAGGCGTTTAGGTTTAGATTGATAAAAACCAACTGAGTGAATGAGTCGGGTTAATAGGTCTAGGCTTTTAAGTCTTGCTATTTTCTTAACCGATAGAAGGTTTTCTTTTTTGAGATTTTTAAGAACGATGTTGGCATTATGCCAGCTAGTTCTTTGAACTAAAACCATACCAATAATAATTTTTTCTCGTTCTTTTATTGATTTATTTTTGGCACACCACTGAGGCCAATATTTTATTGGGTTGCCATACTCTTGAAGTAATTGTTGATAATATTGATAAAAACTCTTGGACACTATAATGGCAGTATACCAAAGTTCGAATCCTAACCGGTCTATTTAGTTTAAGATATTTTTTTGAAACTAAAGAACCCTGCTCCCGAACTCTTGATGGCTAAGGATTACAATTTCTTCGATTTTGGACGAATAGGTAATCAGGGATAAAATATAAAAATGTATAAAATCTGGTATAATATAGGCTATTATTTGAGGAGGACGAGATTTATGACTGAACCGCTTCGAGCAGAGGACATTTGTGATCAAATACTCATGGGTACAAGACAACAATTGGCTCTCGGAGGAATTCTAGCAGCTCAAAGGGAAGGTTTGCCTCCAACAAGAGCAAAGGAATTGGCAGCAGAAGTGCTTGCTGGAAATATTGATGAAGTCTATAACGAATTAGAGGAAGTTTGGCCATTACTTGTGTCCAGTAATTGCTTATAATCAAAGAGTAATAAGTCTTTTTAATCTCCAAAGCCTCAATTCCCTCATTTAAATAAACACGAGATAAACACAAGCCGAGGACGTGTGCTAGACCTTTAGAAGAACGGGTTCTAAAGTCCTAACTGACTCCCCCTAAAGGACTTATTCTACAACCACAAGTTAGAGTTTGATTTTACATTACAAGACATCAAGACAGTCTTTGAAACGCTCCAACTACGGCCAGCCTTACTAACGAATTAAATAACGGCTGATTCTAATCCCTCTAACTTCAGCTTTTCAGCGTCTATTTCGGCCATTAAACCTATTGGCATAGGGATATTAACTGTTTTATGACCGAAATCTACCTCGGATAAAATCGGGAATTTGTAATCTTTAAGAGTTGTTAAAACAATGTCTTTTGGGGTAGGTTCTGTAAACCCCTTCCAAGCTGTTCTTTTAATATCGGGTAGTTTGCCAATCATCATTCCGCTTATCACATCTAATACACCAGCATATTTTAACTGATAAAGACCCCTTTCAATCCTATATGATTCAGTATTATTTGTTTCCCAAAAAAAGATGTTCCCTTCAAAGTCTTCAAGTTTAGGAAAGTATTTAGTTCCCATTAAGGATGACAGCATGCTTAAATTACCGCCAATTAGTCGGCCTTTTGCCTTACCTTTATTCCAGCATTCCCAATTAGTTAAAGGTGTTCTAATACCTGGGGCATTGGTTGAGGTTAATATGTCATAAAACATTTTCCTGCCTGCTTCTTTTTGATTAGGAACTATGTCCTGCCAAACCCAACCTAAACCATAGGTCAACAAGTCCATATGAAACCCCACAAGGCCAGTTTTGGTAAATAAAGCAAAAAGTATATTGGTAATATCACTAAAACCCATAAATGGCTTAGGGTTAGACCTAATCATTTCGTAATCAATAAGTTCCAGTGTCGCTATAGCCGACTGGCCTCCATCGTGGACGATAATTGCCTTAACCTCTGGGTCGGCAAACATAGAGTTAATATCTGAGGCTCTTTCCTCTGGTGTTCCAGCAAACCACCATTTTGCTTTACCTAAGTTTTGTCCCTCTTTTACCTTAAAACCCATTATTCCCAATTCAGCCACTCCCTTTTTGTATTGTTTATAATAATCATTTTTTTTATCGACAGGAAAAGGAAATGAAGTAGCAACAACACCTATCGTATCTCCCTTATTAAGCTTTGGAGGTTTTAAAACATTTATCATTACCCTCATTATAACTAAATGTTAAAGAATGATAAAACAGGGATGTCGCGTAATTTTTGGAAAAGTAATGACCTAATTATGAAGGTTAGAGTTTAATTTTATTCTAGATAGTATAAAAACCAACCTCTTGTCAAAAAAAAGTAGTTGTTGTCAAGTATCAGTTTGGAGCTAACCCCACTGGGTAAGGTTTATAAAAAGCTTCTTTTCCGGTTAATAGCTAAAGGAATTAAGCTGTTTGCTTACTTCATTATTTACATTGTTTACAAAATTCTTAAATAGGATTAAACAGATTATAAGAGAAGTGAGCGTAAGAATAATGGCGACTATTCCTACTATTTTTGATTTGCCACTGTCTTGTCTGAGGTATTTTATTGCCCACAGAATACCAAAAGGAGGAACCAAAATGCTCTTTATATAAAGCGCTATCTGGTCAACCAAAGATACAGATGGTGGAACCGGTTTCAGATTGTTTCCACAGTTGTAGCAGAAGTAATCAGTTAGTCTAACAGCAACATGACATTTAAAACATTTCTCTTCCATAAATTTAATTATAACTTCATACAATGATTGTTACCAGATATTGTGGTTTTCTGTCTAGGTTTAAGTAAAGATTCAGGCTAAATTTGACTGGCTCGAACGATGGTATAACCTGTCCTGAGCGAACTTGTCCTGAGTGGTTCGATTCTACTCACCATAAATGTAATCGAAGGAGTCGAATGGATTATCAACGAATAGACTGAGCAACAGAACTGGAATATCCTGAATTTACGATGAAACAAGTGCAACAATTATTAACGTTTAATCTAAGTTAGATTTTATTCCGCCAGCCATATTATTCCATAATCGCCTGGAAAGCCTATCTTCCCTCCTATTTCTTCTTCTTGACCTGAAATACTCCACTCTTTTAAAAAATCATCCATTGCAATCCTTCTCTGCTCTAAATCAGGACCTGAATCAATTTTATAATCATAGCCATTGTCCCAACCAGGATCATTAGTGTAGATGTAGTCCTCATCATAACCTGTGGCAATAACAAAATGGTTGCCGTTATGGACAACTATCATCACTAACACATCCGAAGAAATCAAAGATTTCAGATAATTAAATGCCTCATTCTGATTATCAAAAAGTATAGTCTGTTTCCCTGGATTAACTAAAAGTTGATTATTGTAAAAATCCGCATATTTTTCTACATAGTCTTTTGAATAGGCGATACGAACGTTATCAACTAAATCATACTCTTGAAAACCAATAAACATATCAGGCGGTCCTCCGCGACCCTCGTTTTTAATAACAGCTCGGGCATTTTGGATTTTCTCTTCTGTAAGTCCTGCACCCATTAAAAGCATTAATGCACTTGATCCCCAACACCAGTTTTTTTCACCGTAGTAAGGAACATTCTCCATGTGATAAGAAGAGGGGGCTGAAAATTTCTCATTTTCGGAGATAAAAGTACCGGTCTTTTTTCCAGCTTCTTCTTTTGCTGCTTTGGAAATTAAATCCGATTTATAAATACCCAAACTCAAACCAACAACTACAAAAATAACAACAAATATTTTTAATTTGGACATCTGATTTTATTTAATCCTTTATACTATCGTACAACAAAAATTATTTATCAGAAAGGTTAATTGCATACTCTCTATAACACGCATTCTTTGTCATTTTGTCGCTTACTTTTTCACAAAGAGAAAGGTCTGGCAAAATATGAGCAGAATAACTGCTATAACAATTATCTCGAAAGTATATGTCATCTATTTTTTCGCAAATAGAGGTATCTTTGGCAGTTAAAGCTCGATCGCGCAGGCAGTCAGATTTGCCTTTAGATTTAGTAGTTTCGCAAAAAGAAAGTGGCTGTTTAAAAAATGACAGACAATGCTCATTTCCCTGGCAAAGAGAGGCATCACCTGCCTTTAGTGCCCAGCAAGTGTTTCTAAAAGCCATATCTCCGCCAGCATTTTTACTTAACTTCTCACAGTATTGGGCTTTAATTTCATCAGACCTCTCTTGCCAATAAAGCCTGTGAATAAAGGAAAAATAACATTTCTCCCAATTATCAAGTTCTTCACAATAACTAATATCCTTAAGTATGAAGCTTAATTCATAGTAGCAAATTTCTTTTGGTTCCTGATCTTGAATCTTTTGGCAGTAAGAAATATCTTGATTCGTCAAGGCCAGACAAATGTTTTTTTCTTCCACTGATTCAATTTTCTTGCATAAGCTGTTGTCTTGATTAACCACAGCCAAACAAGAATAAACATCTTCAGGCTGCGAAATTTTTTGACAAACCTTGCTAGCAGGATTATCAGGAACTGTTCCTGTGAATCGCTCTTTGTCCCCAAATAAAAACCGAGGAAGCAAAACTATAATTAAAACCAAAAAGAATAAACCTATTACAGTGATTAAAATTTTTTTACTCAAGATACTGTTTCTCATTTAAAAAAAATAATCTTTATGTTCTTCTATTGTATCTCAAGTTGGAGGATTTAATAAAGTTCAGTAATCATCTCATTCGCTATCTGATATAATATAGGATATTATTTTAAGGAAACCAATTATGACTGAACCACAAAGACATAGCAATATATTTTATGGGCAGGTACTAACCCAACGTGCTCTTGAGAGGATTATAGAAGAACAAGATTTGTTACCTGATGGGGAAGGGCGCAGATTTAGTGGTAAAGGCGGTTAACGCAGATCTTGGTGAAATCTTTTTGGAATTAGGTTTTTTTAGACAAGGAGAAACTTATCAAACCGTACTGTAATAATAGAATAATAACTCTTTTTAATCTCCAAAAGCCTCAATTCCCCATAATAAACACAAGCCGAGGAGGTGTGCTAGACCTTTAGAAGAACGGGTTCGAATAAAGTCCTAACTGGCTCGCCACAGAGGACTCGAACTTGGCCTTATCCTAACTTATCCTTTCAAACTCTTCCAAAATTTTTCTTTGCTCGCGGTTAAGACGTTGGGGAATAGTGATAATCAATCGGATGTATTGGTCGCCTTTGCCATAACCTTGGGGATGAGGAATCCCTTTGCCGCGCAACCTGATCATTGTTCCCGGTTGAGTCCCCTGCCTGATTTTTATTTTTACCTGGCCGTCTAAAGTCGGAATTTCGGTGTTTCCTCCCAAGACTGCTAAGCTAAAAGGAATCTCATGATTAATTAAAATATCATAACCTTCGCGTTTAAATACCGGGTCGGTTTTAACGTCAATGGAAACAATAAAATCTTTAAACTTTATCCTGATACCATCATCGACTCCTGCAGGGATTTTTATCTTATACTCCTTCCCTCTATGGATAATGGTTCTTTCTGCCCCCTTAACTGCCTCCATAAAATCCAAAGTCAAACCATAACGGGGGATTTGCTGGCCCCGGCGGAAAGGTGAGCCGCCACCGAAAAAAGCTTCAAAAATCTCAAACGGGTCAGAAAAGCCGCCAAAGTCAAAGCCTGAGGAGGGTGATCCACCGGTACTACTATAACTATATGTAAACGGCCCGGATTTGTAAGTCCGGGCAAAAGGCCCTTGAGCGCCAAAACCAGCTGTCTGATCAAAAGCCGCCTGGCCAAACTGATCATAAGTCTGTCTTTTTTCCGGATTAGATAAAACTTCGTAAGCCTCATTAATTTCTTTAAATTTCTCCGCCGCATCTTTTTCTTTGTTCCGGTCTGGATGGTATTTTAAAGCCAAATTACGATAGGCTTTTTTGATTTCCGGCTGGGAAGCGCTTTTGGAAACACCTAAAACATCATAAAAATCTCTTTTTGTTACCATGAAAGTATTCTAACATTAGGGCTCGCTCACCGCGAGCCCTTAAATAGCCTAAAACTTGTTTTGCAAAATCTTATTCTACTACTTCTCCTTCTTCAGCCTTACCTTTATCCTCTTTGTCTCCTTTTTTACCTGTCTTCTTTTTCTCTTTGTCTTTACTATTTTCTCCACTAGCTGGCGGAGACTCTTTACCTTTTTCCTGGTACATGGCTGCACCTACTTTTTGCAGTTTTTCGGACAAGGATTTGGTTGCTTCTTCAATCTTTTCTTTAGTCAAGTCTTCCTGTTTCAAAAGCTCTTTGACTCTTTTTATTTCTTCTTCCACCTCATCCTTGTCTTTTTTATCTGCCTTATCCCCGGCGTCTTTTAAGGTTTTTTCTGCCGTAAACACCAGCGTATCCGCCTGGTTTCTCGCCTCAACCAACTCCTTTTTGAGCTTGTCTTCTTCAGCGTGTTTCTCCGCTTCTTTGGTCATTTTGTCAACTTCTTCATCGGAAAGACCGGTCGATCCTTTAATGGTAATGCTCTGCTCCTTACCCGTACCTTTATCTTTAGCCGTGACATTCAAAATGCCGTTAGCGTCAATGTCAAAGCTAACTTCAATCTGCGGCACGCCTCTTTGGGCAGGTGGAATTCCGTCCAAGATAAACCGACCCAAAGATTTATTATCAGCGGCCATCGGCCGTTCGCCTTGCAAAACATTGATCTCTACTTGAGGTTGGTTATCCGCTGCCGTAGAAAAAACTTGCGATTTACTGGTAGGAATAGTCGCGTTACGCTCAATCAAAGCTGTGGAAACACTACCCAGAGTCTCTACTCCCAAAGTCAGGGGAGTAACATCCAAAAGTAAAATGTCTTTAACATCGCCTGCCAGAACTCCGGCTTGGACCGCTGCGCCTACAGCCACCACCTCATCCGGGTTAACTGATTTGTTCGGCTCTTTGCCAAAGTATTGTTTGACCTTTTCTTCGACCTTGGGCATTCGAGTCTGACCGCCGACCAAGATTACCTGATCAATTTTCTTCGGATCAAGCTTGGCATCTTTTAAACAAGCCTCAACCGGTTTCATGGTTTTATCAATCAGGTCGTCAACCAATTCTTCCAGTTTGGCTCGGCTCAGCTTCATCGTCAGATGTAAAGGCTGACCGGATTTGCCTTGGGTAATAAAAGGCTGGTTGATCTCTGTTTCTTTCGAAGAAGAAAGCTCAACCTTGGCTTTTTCAGCTGCATCCCTAATCCGCTGCATCGCCTGTTTATCCGTAGTCAAATCAATACCATTCTCTTTTTTAAACTCAGCTACAATCCATTCAATAACCCTTTGATCAAAATCATCGCCGCCCAAAAAAGTATCACCATTAGTGGCTTTAACTTCATAAACGCCATCACCCAATTCCAAAATGGAAATGTCAAAAGTACCGCCACCCAAGTCATAAACGGCAATGGTTTCTGCTTTTTTCTTTTCCAAACCATAAGCTAAGGAAGAGGCTGTTGGTTCATTGATTATTCTTTTAACCTCAAGCCCTGAGATCTCACCTGCTTGTTTGGTTGCCTGACGCTGAGCATCGTTAAAGTAGGCAGGAACGGTAATCACTGCTTCAGTAATTTTCTCGCCTAAATAGGCTTCGGCATCTTTTTTCGCTTTTTGCAAAATTTTAGCGGAGATTTCCTGAGGAGTATATTCTTTACCCTCAATTTCTACCACAGCCATGTCGTTTTTGCCCGCCTTAATCTTATAACCGACCATTTTTTGTGTCTTTTCTACTTGTTCGTCAGTTATTTTTCTACCCATTAAGCGCTTAATACTATAAATTGTGTTTTCCGGATTAAGAACCATTTGTCTCTTGGCAACCCTACCAACAAGATTTTTGACTGGCTCAACTACCGAAGGAATCAAATTTTCTCCTTCTGAAGTAGGAATAACTTTTGGCTTGCCGCCTTCCATAACCGCCACACAAGAATTAGTAGTACCTAAATCTATTCCGATTATTTTTGTCATTTTATTATTCACCCGCTAAATTACCTTAGTTTTTGGCGGGGCCTCCTTTACCCGGTAAAATTTCAGGCGATATCGCCTTAGACTTTACTGGGTGAACCAACTTTTACTTTTGCTGGTCTTAGTATTTTTTGATTTAAAAAATATCCTTTTTGAACTACTTTAATAACTTTGTTTTTCGCTCCTTTTACCATCTCGCTACAATCCATTTTTTCCGGATCGAAGTTTTCTCCTTCCACTTTAATTTCTTCAACGCCTTCGGTTTTCAAAACCGAACGAAATTGGCTTAAAGCCAAGCTTAAACCTTCACTTTTAAGATGAGCTTCCGCTCTTTCCAAATCATCCAAAACTCCCAATAATTTATCTATAAGGCAAGCATTGGCATACTTAACAAAATCGCTTTTTTCTTGTCCGACCCTTTTTTCCAAATTGGCGTAATCAGCCAAAGCCCTTTTCCATTTGTTGGTTAAATCTTCTACCTTAAGCTTAAACTCTTTCTCTTTTATTTTTTTGGTCATTATCTTTATCATCTTAAAAACTGCTTAAAAAGCGCCCAAAACCTCTTTGATTAAATTGGCAAAATATTTGACCGTCGGCACCACCAAGGGATAATTGAGCCGGCAGGGACCGATTACTCCCAAGAAGCCTTTGGCTTTATCTTTAACTTCAAAATTAGCAAAAACCATGCTGCAAGGTTTTAAATCTTCAATCTCAAACTCTTCAGCCATAAGGGTATGAACCAACTCTTCACCAGTGGCTTTTTCGAAAAAATGGGTCAACTGATCAAAGTCTTCGATAACAGATAAAACAGATTTGGTCGCATCAATGTCAAAAAACTCAGGCATGTCTAATATATTGGCATAACCGGAATGAAAAAGGTCACCATTGTCAGTAACAGTTAGAGCCAAAGAATTGGTTTTTTCAGCTAAAACCCGGGTCATTTCCCTAAAAAGAATGTTAAGATGGTGCCGATAGTCCCAAATTTTTTCTTTGACTGCTACCTCATCAGCCACACCTAATTCTTTTTCTTCCATCAGATGGTTAATGTAAAACTTTATCGCTTGGGTAGTCGGCGTCCGACCAGAAGAAGTATGAGGCTGTTTTAAAAGTCCCATCTTGGTTAACCTGACCATTTCGTTTCTAACCGTGGCCGGAGAAACACTAAGGCTGTATTTTTTTTCTAAAGTATCTGAACCTACCGGAGCCGCGGTTTCAATATATTCTTCAATAATGGATTTTAAAATTTGGGTTTGACGGTCTGTTAAATCTTGCATGTTTTTAACCTCCAAAGCAGGGTTAGCACTATTAAAGCATGAGTGCTAAGAGTTGTCAACCCTCAAATGTATTACCTATGACAAGCGAGAGGAAATAGGCTTGACAAGACAAAAGTTTATGCTATAATCTGCTCTTCTCTCCAAAAAAATAACGGAGAGATTTTTTTATGGGCCCAAATTAAGCCCAATGATGACTAAAAAAATACTGGCAACCCTATCAGTTGCAATAAACATTTTCTGGCAGACCGCTGGTTTCGTCCTGGCTGCTTTTTATCTTATTTACCGCTTTTTTATACCCCTAACTAAGGGGATCCGTTTCTTAAGTTTGTTTTTCCGTAGAGTTTTTGAAAAAAAGAATGCCAAAAATCACTGGAGTATTGGCCTTATGACTTTAATTTTTGTGGCAAATTTTTTCCTCTCACCGTTTTCCGGCAGACCAGAATTGAAAAACACCTCTATTATTGCTCTAGCTTATTCAGATAGTTTTGCGGCTCCGGAAAAAGCCATCACCACGGAAACAACCTACCAAAAACCAACTCAAGGCTGGCTCTCTCAAGGATATAATTGGTACCATCCGGCTGTAGACATTGTTACTGTTATGGGTGAAAAAGTATATCCGATTGCTGAAGGTAAAGTTTACCTAGTTGAATATACTACATGGGGTTATGGCAATTTTTTAGTCATTGAACAAAACGATGGTTATAA
>DATKWX010000069.1:0-5691 GCA_035529355.1 Bathyarchaeia archaeon | reverse complement strand
TGCCGCGTTTTTGATCCTCGACCAGTTATCTATCGAGCCACTGATTTTAAAACCAATGAATATGGCAATCTTATCGGTGGTAAATTTTTTGAGCCAGCAGAGCAAAATCCGATGATTGGTTTTCGCGGCGCTTTCCGTTATCTTCACCAAAGCGATGTTTTCAAATTAGAACTTGAGGCCATTAAGAAAGTGAGAAACAAATTAGATTTAAAAAATCTTTGGTTAATGATTCCCTTCGTCAGAACAGTTGAGGAATTAGCTGAGGTTAAAAAATTGGTTAACCAAAGCGGTTTGACTAGAGGAGGCTCTTTTGACCTATGGATGATGGTGGAAATTCCCTCTAATGTCGTTTTACTGGAAAAATTTATTGAGGTGGGAATTGACGGTGTTTCTATTGGCTCAAATGACCTGACTATGCTTGTTTTAGGGGCCGATCGCGATAATAGCGAGCTTAAAGAAGCTTTTGACGAAAGAAATGAAGCGGTTTTATGGTTCTTCGAAAAAACCATAAAAACCTGTTTAAAACATAAAGTTAGTTGCTCTATCTGCGGCCAAGCTCCTTCAATTTATCCTGACTTAACCGCAAAGCTGGTAAACTGGGGAATAAATTCAGTTTCCGTTAGCCCGGATATGATTGAAATGACAAGGGAAATTATTTACGAAGCCGAAAAAAGGAGAGTAAATGTTCATAAGTAAAAATCAAAAATGAAGATTAAAGCAGTCAAAGCGCGCGAAATTCTTGATTCCCGCGGAAATCCGACAATTGAAACAGAACTTTATTTGGAAGACGGTAGTTTGGGTGTTGCTTCGGTTCCTTCTGGCGGTTCTACTACCAGTAAATATGAATCCATGGAATTAAGGGACAAAGATCCCGATAGATTTGCGGGCATGGGAGTTTTGAAAGCCGTGGCTAATGTCAACAAAATTATTGCCCCCAAAATTATTGGTCAAGAGGCCTCTCAACAGGGGAATATTGACCAACTTCTTATTACTCTTGACGGTACGGAAAATAAAGCCCATTTAGGTGCTAACGCGATTCTTTCCGTTTCTCAGGCTGTCTGCGAAGCGTCGGCGGCATCGTACAAAATGCCCACTTACAAATATCTTCAAGCCAAATATCAATTAGCGAACGACCAAACACCGTTACCGGTACCCATTTTTAATCTAATCAATGGCGGCAAACACGGAGCCGGTAATTTGGATTTCCAGGAGTTTCAGATTATTCCCACTAGCAGCAAAAGTTTTATCGAGGCACTTGAGTGTGGTGAAGAAATTTATCAGTCCGTGAAAAAAGTTTTGATCTATCGGGGCGCTATTCATAGTGTTGGTGACGAAGGTGGCTTTACTCCCAACCTTTTTACCAATATGGATGCTTTAGAGATTTTAATTGAAGCCATTAAAGCGGTCGAATACACTCTTGGTCATCAAGTTTTTTTAGGTTTGGATGTGGCCGCTAATTTTTTTTATCAAAATGGCCACTATAAAATTAAGGACAGGGAACAACCTTTTAATCGTAAAGACATGATTAGTTATTATGTTAGTTTGAACCAAGAATATAATATTTTTAGCCTAGAAGATGCGTTGCAAGAAGATGATTGGGAAGGCTGGGTTGAGTTGACAAGAGTTTTAGGAACCAATACTTTAATTGTGGCTGATGATTTACTTAGCACCAATCTTTTAAGACTTAAAAAAGCCATTGCCAAAAAAGCGTCTACCGCCATATTGATCAAACCAAACCAGGTTGGAACCATCAGTGAAACTGTGGAAATTATTAAAACCGCTCAAGAGGCCGATTGGAAAATAATTATCTCTCATCGTTCGGGTGAAACCAATGATGATTTCATTGCTGATTTTAGCGTCGCTATGCGAGCTGATTATACTAAATTTGGCGCTCCGGCCCGAGGCGAAAGAGTGGTGAAATATAACCGATTAGCGAAAATTGCCTCAGAATTAAATTCTCAATGAAAAATTATTTACCAAAACCGCTCGTTTTAATAATTCTTGACGGTTGGGGTTTGGCTAAACCTCACAAAGGAAACGCGGTTAACCTGGCTTCTACTCCCAACATGGACTATTTTTGGCAAAAATTTCCTCACACAGAGCTTGAAGCCTCAGGAAATGCAGTCGGGCTTCCTCAAGGTGACGACGGTAATAGTGAAACTGGTCATCTAAATATCGGCACCGGTCAAATCGTTCTTCAAGCACTACCTCAAATCAATAAAGCTATTGATAATCAAACTTTTTTCAAAAATCTAGCTTTTGAAGCGGCTTTAAAGCAAGTAAAAAAACACTATTCCCAACTTCATCTAATAGGCTTAATAAGCAGCGGATGTGTTCATTCAAGTCTGGAACATCTTTTTGCGCTTTTAAAAATTGCGGCTGAAAAAAAAGTGAAAAAAACTTTTTTGCACCTTTTTACTGATGGTCGCGATTCTCCCCCTAATTCTTGCCGCCAATACTTGATGGAAGTAGAAAAAGAAATGCATAAGTTAGGCGTGGGTAAAATAGCCACTCTCATGGGCCGCTTCTACGCCATGGATCGGGATAACCGTTGGGAAAGAACCCAGATAGCCTATGAGGCTATGACCGAGGGAAAAGGTTTACTGACGGAAAATTATCAGCAGGCTATAGAGCAATCATACCAAAGAGGGAAAACCGACGAATTTCTCGATCCGCTCATCATTACTACCAAAAATGGCAGGCCCCGAGCCCTCATTGAGGATAATGATTCGGTAATTTTTTTTAATTTCCGGATTGATCGGCCTCGGCAGCTAACCAAAGCTTTTGTGGTTTCCGATTTCGAAGACTTAGTGGTCAAAAAGGCCAGCTTTGACCCTTATGCCGAACTTTTTGGCCAAAAACAGTACCAAACTATCGGAAAAATCAGTACTTTTAAAAGATCAAAAAAAATTTTAAATCTTCTTTTTGTGACTATGACCGATTATGAAAAAGGCCTGCCGGTTTTAACTGGTTTTCCGTCCGATGTTATTGAAGACTGTCTTTCTAAAACGCTTTCCCAAAACGGTAAACGCCAACTGCATATTGCGGAAACGGAAAAAGAAAGACATGTCACTTACTATTTTAACGGTCGGAGGGAAGAACCTTTTCCCAATGAAGATTGGGTAGAAATACCTTCTCCCCAGGTGCAAACATATGACTTAAAGCCGGAAATGTCTACACCCCAAGTATGCGAAACAGTATCAAGTAGGCTTGACCTTAAGATTTATGACTTTATTCTGGTTAATTTTGCCAACCCGGACATGGTTGGTCATACCGGCGTGTTAAAGGCCGGTATTAAGGCCTGCGAAGAAGTTGATAAATGTTTGGGGAAAGGCATAAAAAAGATTTTTGAATTAAATGGTTTATGCTTAATTACGGCTGACCATGGAAATATTGAGGAAATGATTGATTTAAAAACCGGCAAGACTGATACTAAGCATTCAACTAACCCCGTTCCTTTTATTGCTGTCAGTAAATTTTTTAAAGGCAAAAATCTTTTTTTACCAAAAGGGAAACTATGCCAGATTGCGCCGACGATATTGTCTTTGCTTGGTATAAAAATTCCTTCTTCAATGGTAGATAAAAAATTGATATGATAAAATGTTTAATATTGATAGTCAACCTTTAAATTTATGAAAAAGAGTAATTTACCAAAACTTCTTGTGGCCGGTAACACGGTTGTTGATTTGATTTTTAAAGGTAAAGTTTTTGAAGAGAGAAAGAAAAAGGGTCGGCTTTCGCTTGCTTTTGGCGGCAAATATGTTCCTGACGAGTTTTTCCAATGTTACGGCGGCGGCGGCGCCAACGCGGCCATTTCTTTGGCGAAACAAGGCTTTGACGTCATGCTTTGGTCTCATTTGGCTAATGATCCTTTTGGCCACCAAATCATTCGTTATTTAAAAAATCAAAAAATAAAAACAAATCTTATCAGGTTTAAAGCGGAACAAACTCCCATTTCAAGTATTATTCTTACCCCTTCTGGTGAACGTACCATCATTAATTATCGTTCCGACGCTGACCTTTTAACTCTGAACAGTGAAGTTTTGCGCGAAATGGTAAAAAGGAATTGGTTTGTTTTATTTAGTTTGGCCCATTGCCCAAAAAAAGACAAGTTAGCCTTCTTAAGGCAAGCGAAAAAGGACGGCTTAAAGATTTTTATGTCCTTACACGGAATCGAATACATGAAGGGTTTTGACTATCTTAAACCTTACTTTGCTTTAGCTGATATCGTTCACATGAATGCCCATGAGCTGGCTGACATTTTCGGCGGCAATGCTCCTGATTTTAATTTTAGTAAAACAAATTTTAGCCAAAAATTAAACTTGCCCTTGCTTGTAGTAACTTATGATATTAAGGGCAGCTTTGCTTACACGCCGTTAAAAATTTATTATCAGCCGATTATCACGGCAAAAAAGATCGTTGATACCACGGGCGCCGGTGATGCCTTTGCCTCCGGATTTTTAGGTGAGTATTTGAAAACCGATTCCGTTGCCAAAGCTTTGTTTTTTGGGGCTAAAAACAGCAGCAGTGTGATTACAAAACTTGGGGCCCAAAATGGCCTAATTTAAGTATGAAACAGAAAATCATTGATAAAAAATTATCTTACAAACCTAATTTGCAGGATTACGAGCAAACTTACCGGGACTTTTCCTGGTCCAAAGCGAAAAAAGAAACGGAAAAGTTTAGCGGCCAAATATTTAATGCTGCCTGTATTAGCGTTGATGTTAATGCCAAAAACTGCCGTAAAAATAAAATCGCCTTGTATTGGGAAGGCGAAAATGAGGAAGAGTTTAAATTTACTTTTCAGGAAATTTCGTTGCTTTCCAATAGGGTAGGCAATTGTCTTAAAAATCTTGGGGTTAAAAAGGGGGATCGGGTTTTCATTTTTCTTCCGCGACTGCCGGAACTATATTTTTCCTTTTTAGGGATTTTAAAAATTGGGGCGATTGCCGGAACTTTATTTTCCGCTTTCGGTCCTCAAGCCTTAGAAGACCGACTGCAAAATTCCGATGCCAAAATTTTAATAACCTCTGAGGAGCTCTACCCCCGCGTACAAAAAATCTTGAAAAAAATTTCCAGTCTTAAAAAAATTATTCTTATTGATGAATGGAATAGGACTAATTTTATGGAGGAAAAACCATTAGAAATGCGCAAGAGTGCTGATAAATGTCTTTGGTTTTATTCACTTCTGGTCAAGGCCAGCCCTTCATTAAAACCATGCAACATGCAGGAAGACGATCCCGCTTTTATGCTTTATACCTCAGGAACGACAGGAAAACCCAAGGGAGTAATTCACCGGCATCAGGCGATTGTCCACCAAATAAAATCAGCGGAGTTTGTTTTGGATATCAAAGAAAATGATGTTTATTGGTGTACGGCTGATCCAGGCTGGGTAACAGGCATTGCTTATGAAATTTTGGGTACCTGGGCCCTGGGCGCGTCAACTTTAGTCTTTAGCGGCCGTTTTGAGCCAGAAAAGTGGTACCGCTTGATTGAAGAATATAAAGTTACGGTTTGGTATACCGCTCCTACGGCCATCAGAATGCTGGCCGCCGCTGGATTGGATATAGTCAGAAAACATGATTTATCCTCTTTGCGCCACCTTTGCAGCGTCGGGGAACCGCTAAATCCCGAGGCGGTTTATTGGGGTTTAAAAGCTTTTGGTTTAGCCTTTCATGATAACTTTTGGCA
>DATKWX010000068.1:0-14332 GCA_035529355.1 Bathyarchaeia archaeon | reverse complement strand
GAAGGAAACTGATTCCATTGTTTATGATATTATAGAAATATGGATGATAGGCAGAATAAAACGTCAATTATCTTGGGTAAAGACATCTTTTTGAACTCTTTAGACCGTTTCCGCAATATTCTTATAACCGGAGTTTCCGGTGTTGGTGTGGCAACTTATCTTCTTGATTTAATCACCCAAGACATTCAGGCAAAAAGACCAATTATTTTGTTTAATCACTATGGTGATTTAGTGAATAGAGTTTATGAGCAAGTCAGCCCGGAATTGCAGAAAAAGATAGCATACATTGATGTTGGAAATGCAGATTACCCGGTCGGGTTGAATATGTTTGAGCCAAAAGAGGAAAAAGACAAGCGGGAAATATGCAATACCGTTATTAATTTTATGTATGATTTGTATGACCCAAATAGAACCGGAGTGATAGGGCCAAGATTTGAACATGCAGTAAGAAACGCAATGTTGACAATCATGTATGGTGGGAAAGCCTCGTTTATTGAACTTGTAAGGTGTTTGACCGATGCTTCTTATGTTCAAAATATCTTGCCCAAAGTACAAGATGAGATTGTAAGGAATTATTGGACAAAACAAATTGCTCAAACTTCTGATTTTCACAAATCAGAAGTACTTGATTATATTGTTTCTAAACTTGGGCCTTTTATTACCGATAAAAAAATGCGCTATATTCTTGGCCAAACCAAATCCACGGTTGACCTAGAGCAGCTTATTAAAGAAGGCAAAACAATAATATTTGATTTTGGGAAACTTTCAGGCGACATTGATGCTATAAAGATTATCAGCGCTATTTTGCTGATAAAATTAACTCAAGTATTACGAAGCAGAGATGAAACAAAAAATAAAGTTGCCCTCTACTTTGATGAAATAAATCTCTGGCCTTCAAATTCGATAATAGAACTTCTTAAGGAAAGCAAAAGAATGGGTATAAACCTAACAATAACTACAGGACGAATAGCAGAATTAAGCCAAGTTCTAAGAAGAGAACTACTTAAAGTTGGCACGCTGGTGTCATTTAGATTAGATACTAAAGACGCGCAAATTATCGTTCCTGAATTCCATGCGTCTATTTCCATAGATACTCTTTGTATGTTAAAAAAATATCACGTTTACATTAAATACTTAAAAGACGGCAATCCTATTGCTACCCCCGAGGCTATAAACCTCGAAAAAAATATTTCATCGGGGGGATATAAGAGTACCAAGATTATAAATAAAATCAAGCAAGACTTGCATAAAAGATATGGTACTCATTTTCAGGAAGTAGAGAAAGATATAAAGAAAAGAATTTAGTAGTCCCTAAATGGCTTTCTTCTTTATAAAGAATGGATCTAAAAGTGAGTTGTCGTAAACAAATGTGTTTGGGTTAATGGGCTAAAAGATGGCAAAGCTGGCTTCAAAAATAAATCTTAAAATTGCTTTGTTCTGTATCATTGCACTGCTTCCGTTAATTTGGTTAAGAGGAGGTTTTAAATCAATTTATCTTGACTTAGATACGGCCAGGGATTTACATGAACTTTCTAACATTTGGATCGGAAGAATCGTTTGGGTGGGACCGGAATTAAGGCACGGTTTTAACATAACACCTTTTTATTATTATCTGTTTTATCCTGCTTTATTGATTGGTAATGGCGATGCCAGAGCTTTAATAATTTTTAATATTGTCCTTTCATTAGCAGTTCTTGTTTGGTTGGGGTGGTTGGGTATAACCAAAAAAAAACCAGCCTGGTTGCTTGGTGTTCTGGTGATTGGCTTAAGCCCTTGGTGGCAAAAAATAAGCATTCATCCCGGTAATGGAGATACCTATGCGATTTTTATTTTAGCCAGTCTTATTTCTCTAAGTTTTGGAAAGCCATTTTGGCTCAGTTCTTTTCTGATGGGTATAGCAGTTGCTTTTCATCCAACTTCCATATTTGCTTTTCCGCTGCTTTTACATGAATGGTTTTTGAGAAAAGGCCAATATCTAAAAAATTTTATTTTTATAATTGCAGGATTTATTTTACCTTGGCTGCCTAACATTATATTCACCATAATTACTAAGGGTTATTGGATCCGCCAATGGCTTTCTAAACCTGGCTGGCAAGTAGCTTTAACTTCGGATGTTGGCAATAATGCTTTTAATGTTTTTCAATTAGCAAAGTTAAGCGGATTTAGTGTTGTTTTGGCCTTATTTCTTTGGTTATTGACTGGGTTAATGATAGGCAAGACAAAAGAGAAGTTTTGGTATGTTATGGGTTCATTGCTTATCATTCTTTTAGCCCTAATCAGTCCTATGCCAGACCGTTACTTATACGGTATTTTAACGATGACTCTTTTTGTTATTGTTTTAGGTCTAGTTAAAAAAAGCTGGGGTGGGTTAGTTCTTTTGATGCTTATTATTTTGTTGACAACAAATGTTGTTAAAAACCCGCCTCAGGAAGAAGAAAGGTCAATCCCAGTACAAGAAAACAATATTGACATTTTTATTAAAAAAGGACAGATAGAAAAAGAGCAGAAAATTGCCGTTCTTAGTGCCCTTAGGGGTTATAAACACATAACTCCTCAGGGAGGATTAACGCCTCAATCAAATGATTACCGCTTTTTTTTAAGGACAAAAGGCTTTAAAGCATTGGATGTTTGGGATTACTCGCAGGCGGAAATATTGGTTTTGTTTATTGAAGACCCACAATTTGACTGGGAGGAATGGTGTTCGTGGGAGCTCGACCAATTCGGAGCAAAAAAATTAAGGTTTATAACGAAGGTTGGCCAAACAAGGATGATAGTTTTTGATAAAATATAGTTACCATGAAGAAAAAGACTGTTTTTCTTTCAGTTATTGCTATTTTAATTTTTGCCTCGGCTCTCTTTATTCACTCTTTTTTTGTAATTTGCAAAGATGTTAAAGTAGTGTGTTTAAAAGCTCAAAACGAATATCAAGAAGACTGTGTGGGTTCTCTTATTAAATTCATTCAGGAAGATAACAACACCTTTAGAGCTAGAAATTCCGCTATTTGGGCTTTGGGACAGTTGGCTGATAAAGCAAGCCTTAGCCTTTCTTTATGAACTAGATAAATCTTTACCAGAACAAGAGAAATGTAGTTATGAGAAATACTTGTGCAAATACGAAGTGCAAAAGGCCATTCGGTGGTGTGAACAAGGAAACATAACAAAGTGGATGTATAAAAAAACTAGTTAGAAGTGACTGAGACAGACAGATTGTATTACTACGTTAATACAGAACAACAAAGTGATTGCTTTTTTCCCCTTTTTTCTTTAAAATTCCTTTAAGATGAAAAGATTTTTAGGCTTTGCTTTAATATTGCTTCTTCTTATGTTTGCAGGAATTTTTATCACTTGGCAAAGCTTAGTAATGCCGGTTAGTCCCAAAAGCCAAGAAACTCAAATATTTGTTGTTTCTCAGGGTTGGAGTGTATCTCAGATTGCAAGAGAGCTTAAAGCTGCTGGTTTGATCAAAACTCCTTTGGCCTTCCAGATTATTACTTTTAAGCTTGGTATCAGGGATAAGCTTCAGGCCGGCGATTTTCGGCTGTCTCCAGCAATGAGTCTTACCGAGATTGCCGAAAACTTAACTCACGGAACTTTGGATATTTGGGTGACTGTTCCTGAAGGCCTGAGAAAAGAAGAGATTGCTCAGCTTATTTTTAGAGTTTTTTCCGAACGTCAGGCGGAGTTTAACATGCAAGAATTTGCTAGGCTGACGGAGAAAACGGAAGGTTATCTTTTTCCTGATACCTATCTTCTACCTAAAGAAGCATCAGTCAGTTCGGTTGTAAGAATCCTTGAAGGCACTTTTGAACAAAAGTATGCCACGTTGGTATCTACCACTAGTTTAAGCAAAAAACAGACTGTTACCCTCGCTTCTTTAGTAGAAAGAGAGGCAAAACATCAAGAGGACCGGCCGATTATTGCGGGAATTTTATTAAAAAGGCTTAAAAAAGGCTGGCCGCTTCAAGTTGATGCTGCTGCTCAATATATCAGAGCCAATGCCGAATGCAAAATGCAGAATGCAAAATGTGAGTGGTGGCCCCAAGTGAGCAAGGCTGACTTAGAACTAGCTTCTTTGTATAATACTTATGAAAATTTGGGTTTGCCGCCGGCGCCAATTTGTAATCCCGGTCTGGCTTCCCTTAAGGCAGCTGCTAATCCTCAAGAGTCAGAATACTGGTATTACCTTGCTGACACTTCCGGAAAGACATATTATGCCAAAACCCTGGAAGAACACGAGGAAAATATAGAAAAATATCTTCAATAATTTATATCCCCCAAACTTCGTCATGCTGAATTTATTTCAGTATCTTTTAGATCCTGAAACAAGTTTAGGATGACGGGAGTTCAAGTTCAGAGCTAGCCCCGAATTCATTTCGGGGACGACGGAGGAGAAGCGTCAGTTCAACCTGTTGCCTTTTTCCTCAAATTTTGGTATGATATTTTAAGGTTTAATGAATTTTTTAGGTGAGAGAGGTGGGGTTTCCCACCTTTTTAAATAATTATGGCTACACCACAATTATTAACTGCCAGAACTGAGTTTGCTTCGGCCCTCAACCAGATCTGTGCTGAAAGAGGGATTACTCCTGAATCAGTTTTGGAAACAATCAAGTCGGCTATCTTAGCCGCTTATCGAAAAGACTTTGGTATAAAAGAAGAAATAGAATATGACGTAGAAATTGATCCTAATACCGGAGCAGCCAAAGTTTATGAAATGAAAAAAAAGGGAAAGAAGGATGTTACTCCGCCTGGCTTTGGTCGGATTGCGGCTCAAACTGCCAAACAAGTAATCTTACAAAAAATCCGTGAGGCGGAGAAATCCGCCATTTTAGACGAATACCAGAACAAAATAGGCCAGTTGGTTTCCGGTATGGTTTTGCGCTTTGATGGCAAAGACATTATTTGTGATATTGGCCGCGGTCAAGGCCGGATGCCCGTAGAGGAGCAGGTTAAAGCAGAGAAATATACTCTCAACAGGCGTCTTACTTTGTACATTCTTGATATTCGTGAAACATTAAGAGGAAAGCAAATTATTGTTTCCCGGGCCGCTAACGAGCTGGTGGAGAAGCTTTTTAAACGCGAAGTACCTGAAGTCAATTCCGGAGCCGTCGAAATCAAAATAGTAGCTCGAGAACCAGGGTGTCGTTCTAAAGTAGCGGTTGTTTCCACTCAGGCTGGAGTTGATCCTGTTGGTTCTTGTGTCGGTCAAAAAGGCGTTCGGGTGCAGGCGGTTATCGACGAACTCAACGGCGAGAAAATAGACATCATTCAATATAGCGACGACCCGGCAAGATTTATCTCAGCCGCCCTCTCCCCGGCAGAAAATATTAGGATAGAAATCGATGAGAAAAAGAAAACGGCGGTTGTTTTGGCAGCTGAAGATCAACTCTCTTTAGCCATTGGGAGGGATGGTCAAAATGTAAGACTGGCTGCCAGATTAACCGGTTATAAGATTGATATTAAAGGAATAGAACAGACAAAAACAAAGTTGGGGAAAGCAGTAAAGCCAGTTAGGACAATGGAAAAAAAAGAAGAGAAAAAGGGCAAAAAACCAAAATCTTTAAAAAAGGCTAAAAAGCCTAAATCAGATAAGAAAAAAACAACACAGAAACGCTGAGCTCCACTGAAAACGCTGAGATTTTTCAGTGCTTCAGTAACTTCAGTATCTCAGTGTTGTAAGAAATCCATTCAAGCGACGAGTAGATTTGTTTTAAATTCTATCAATAGAGTTTTGAAAGATGCCTTTAAAAAGAAAATCAAAAAAATTAATTTTTCCAAGACCGCCAATAGTAGCGGTTATGGGCCATGTTGACCATGGTAAAACCACTCTTCTTTCTGCTCTACGGCAGGTCGACATAAACCTTAGCGAACACGGTGGCATTACCCAGCACATTGGTGCCTATCAGATAGAATATAAAAAGAAAAAGATTACTTTCATTGATACTCCCGGCCACGCTGCCTTTGCCAAGATGCGTTCCCATGGTGCTTCGGTTACTGATTTAGTTGTTTTAGTGGTGGCGGCTGATGATGGTGTTAAGCCGCAAACGCAAGAATCTTTGACCCACATTAAACAAAGCAATGTTCCTTTTTTAGTGGCGATCAATAAAATAGATTTACCTCAAGCATCAGTGGAAAAGGTCAAGTCCCAACTGGCGGAAAAAAATGTTTTGGTAGAGGGTTATGGTGGCAATATTGTTTGTGTTGAAGTTTCCGCCAAACAAAAAAAGGGCCTCGATGAACTTTTAGAGATGATTTTGCTGCTGGCCGAGATGCAGAATCTTCAGGCCGACCCGACCGCTTCTTTGACTGGAGTGGTCATTGATGCCAAACTTGACCCCGGGAAAGGCCCCTTAGCCACCGTTTTGGTAAAAAACGGGACTTTGAAGGTTGGTGATTCGGTTTTTGCCACTGATATAGAAGGAAAGGTAAAATTAATGATCGATGAGAATGGTCGGCCAGTAACTTCAGCTGAACCTTCCAAGCCGGTGGTTGTTTTAGGGTTTAAAAAGGTTCCTTCAATTGGTGCCAAGGTTAGTAAAAAAATTAATCTTTTAGTTCAAGAAGAAACGAAAAAATCTGCATTGCCAGTAGACAAAGCATCAGAGGGAAACCAAAAAATAAAGATTATTTTGAAGGCCGATACCAAAGGAACACTCCAGGCAATTCAAAGCAATCTTCCCTCAGAAGTAGAAATTATTTTTGCTAATGTGGGCCAAATTGGTGATGCAGATGTTTTATTAGCTTGTTCAACTGGTGCCCAGATTCTAGGTTTTAATGTCAATATTCCTGTTAAAACTAGAAAATTAGCAAAAACAGAAAAGATTAAGATTAAAACCTATAATGTAATTTATGATTTATTAGAATATTTAGAAAAAAAAGTCCTAAAAATTCTTGAGCCTACTATTGATGAGCAGATTTTGGGAGAAGCGGTTGTTATTGCCGAATTTACCATCAAAGGCAGCCATATTGCCGGTTGCCGGATAAAAAAAGGCCGAATCAACAAAACTGACAAGCTCCACATTAAAAGAAAAAACAAGATTATTGTTGACGCCAGAATAAAGTCTTTCCAAAAAGAAAAACAGGAAATTTCCGAAGCTAAAGCAGGAACAGAAGTAGGAATTGTTCTAAGCCCGAATGTTGACTTTAAGATAGGAGATGCTATAATATCCTATAGCGAATAAAAATGACATTTTTAGGATATGAATTCACAATTAGATTTAAATTCAGTCCAGGAATCTTGCGGCAAAGCCAGAAATATTTTGGTTTTGATTCCAACCAACCCTAACCTGGACAAAATTGCTACTTCTCTTGCTCTTTTTCTTTCCTTTAAAAAACAAGAAAAACAGGTGATGGTGGCTTGTCCTTCTTCAATGACGGTGGCCTTTAATCGGCTTGTGGGTGTTGATAAGATAGCCCAAAAGATCGGTAATCGCAATCTAATTATCTCTTTTGACTATCAGAAGGATTCAATTGAGAAGGTTTCCTATAATATCGAGGACAAAAAATTCAACCTGGTAGTTGAACCCAGAGCAGGTTATCCGGCTTTGGATCCGAACAAAGTTTCTTATTCTTATGCCGGCACAGATGCTGATTTAATTTTTGTGGTGGGCGCTTTAAGACTCGAAGATTTGGGTAATTTTTATTTGAATGAGAAAAAAACCTTTGATAAAGCAACAATAGTCAATCTTGATATTCAAAATAACAACACTAAATTCGGTCAAATCAATTTGGTAGATTCACAATTTACATCTTTATCGGAGCTAGTGGCCTTGGTCCTACAAGGTTTAAATTTTTCTGTAGATCAAGATATTGTTACCAATATTTTGGCAGGAATAGAGGCTAATACTAGCAATCTTCAGTCTCCAAATACTTCAGCGTCTGCTTTTGAAACCGTTGCCTGGTGTTTGAAAAACGGAGCTAAAAGAGGTTCTGCTCAGATAGAAAATCCGATGACAGGATTGCAGCCACCCTTTGTTTCTCCTCAGGGAGCTCCTTTGGCGCCAGCCCCGATCTTTAAACCAAGAAATGAGGTTGATCAAGTAAGGAAAGCTCCGGAAGCACCGGCAAAACAACCTCCGCCTGATTGGTTTAAACCAAAAATATTCAAAGGAAGTACTACTGTTTAACCCTTTTAAAATCATTTTGATTTTGTTAGAATTTCCTTATGGCGTTAACTAAAGAAGAAAAGAAAAAAATTATTGTTAAATATGCTGTTAAAAAAGGAGACACCGGAAGTCCGGAGGTACAGATTGCCCTTTTGACTGCCCAGATTAAAAGTCTTAGTAAACACCTCAAGGCACACAAGAAAGATGTTCACTCCCGTCGTGGATTATTAAGTATGGTTTCCAAAAGAAGAAGGCTTTTAAACTATCTGAGTAACAAAGACAGCAAACGTCACAAAGAAATTGTCGTCAAATTAAAGCTTTCAAAAAATAAGGCTACATAAATGATTGAAAAACCAGATAATCAGGCATCAGTTCAAATTAATAGTACTAAGTTAACTTTTAAAGTCGGCAAGTTTGCTCCCCAAGCCAACGCTTCAGTTCTAGCCCAAATAGGAGAGACGATTGTTTTAGCGACGGTTGTTTCTTCAGCGCCGAGAGAAGACCTCGACTATTTTCCTTTGTATGTAGAGTATCAAGAGAAGTTGTATGCGGGTGGTAAGATTAAAGGCTCGCGTTGGGTTAAAAGAGAAGGCAGACCTTCTGATGAAGCCATTTTAACTGCCCGGCTGATCGATCGTTCTATTAGGCCACTATTTCCTGAGGATTATAAAAACGAAGTTCAGGTAGTGATTACTGTTTTGTCTGTTGATGCGGAAAATGATCCTGATGTTTTGGCTATTTGTGCAACCTCAGCCGCGCTCGCGATATCAGATATTCCCTGGCAAGGCCCGGTTGGCGCGGTAAGAATTGGTTTAAAGGAAGGAAACTTTTTTGCTAATCCTGTTTACCAAGAACGGAATTTTTCTGATTTAGATTTGGTTGTGGTAGGAACAGAAAGATCGATAGTTATGGTTGAGGCTGGAGCCAGGCAGGTAGTAGAAGAGGAGATGATTAAGGCGCTTGAGTTCGGTCAAAAGCAAATAAAAAAGGTAATTGATACTATCAAAGATCTGGCCGCTAAAGTTGGTCAAAAGAAACAGCCAGTGACAAAGAAGAAGATTAAAGCGGAACTTGTTAAAAAAGTAGAAAAATTAGCTAAAGTAGAAGTTGAGCGGTTAATAAAACAATTTGACCAAAAACCAGACCTAAGTCAATTAGAAGAGATTAAAAAAGCCATTTATGAAGAAATGGAAGAAGAAAGTAAAAAAGAAATTGGCCAGATTGTCGATCAATATTTTAAAGCCCAGATTAGGAAACAAATCCTTGAGAAGGGAAAAAGAGCTGATGGCCGCAAGGCTCAGGAAATCCGGCCTCTTTGTATTGAAGTCGGGATTTTGCCCCGAACCCATGGTTCCGCTGTTTTTCAAAGGGGTTTAACTCAGGCACTAACAATTACTACTTTAGGTTCACCTTCCTTGGAGCAATTAATCGAAGGCATGGAAGGACAGGAAACAAAACGTTATATTCACCATTATTATATGCCCCCTTTTTCTGTAGGAGAGGTTGGCCGTTTTGGTTGGCCTTCGCGTCGGGAAGTAGGACACGGTTCGCTGGCAGAACGGGCCTTGGAGCCAGTCATTCCTTCCGAAGAAAAGTTTCCTTATACTATAAGAGTTGTTTCCGAGATAATGTCATCTAATGGTTCGACTTCAATGGCTTCGGTTTGCGGTTCTTCCCTTTCCCTAATGGATGCAGGAGTACCTATTTCAAAGCCGGTAGCGGGGATAGCAATGGGCTTAGTAGAAAAACTTATTTTGACCGACATTACCGGGATAGAGGATCATGTTGGTGACATGGACTTTAAAGTGGCGGGAACTAAAGAGGGCATTACTGCCTTACAGATGGATGTTAAGACTTTAAATGTTAATCTTGAGATTTTAGCCAAGGGCTTGCTTAAGGCCAAAGAGGCGAGAATTTATATTTTAAACGAAATGAGCAAGATTTTACCTGTCCCCCGATCACAGCTTTCCAAATATGCACCGCGCATCTCAGTTTTACATATTGATAAGGAAAAAATCGGTGATGTTATCGGTCCAGGCGGTCGGATGATCCGGGCGATTATTAATGAAACCGGAGTGGCTATGGATGTTGATGATGACGGTAGCGTTACTATTTCAGGGATAGATCCGGATCAGGTCAAAAGGGCCATTGATTGGGTTGATGGTTTGACCAGAGAAGTTCAAGCGGGTGAAACTTTTGAGGGTGAGGTGAAGAGGATTCTTCCTTTTGGTGCTTTTGTAGAAATACTACCAGGAAAGGAAGGTTTAGTTCATATTTCAGAAATGTCCGATGAGTATGTTGGTCACCCGAGTGATATAGTTGAGATTGGTAAAAAGGTAAAAGTAAGGGTAAAGGAAATTGATGACATGGGTAGGATTAATCTCTCGATGCTTTTTGGTGAGAAAGTAAAACGCACAACAGAAGGAACAACTAAACAAAGAAGACCAGGAAGGTTTTCTTCTCCGAGGCCTAAAAAGAGATTTTAAACTTCTTCAAACAAAGCCCGGCGATATTTTCCCGCTTTTTTATTGTGAATAAAAATCCGGCCGCATTTACAGGTTATTTTAATGTTGCCGTTTTTGGCTTTTTCTTTCTTCCCTGTTTTTAAAGGCATGCCACAACCGACACATTGCCCTTTGGATAGAAGCCAAGCCTGTACCGGAGCAATAATGTTTTTAAGCATTTTCTACCTCCTTTACCCGCTTCACTTAGCAATTTTTAGCAGGTAAAATCATGGTATCAAGATATTCTTGCAAAATCAAGCAGGCGGCGAAGCTATGCTCTTGGTTTTGCCGTTTTTTCAAAGGTTTTTGGCTGGTAATCATTTTCTCAACCGCTTCCTGACTGGTAAAATCTTCTGCTTGAAAGACAATCGGTAATCTGGTCTGCTTTTTAAGTTTATGGCTAAAGCCGATGACCGTAGGTTGCAGTTTTCCTTCGGGAAGACCGATAACAATATGATCGATATTTTTATCTTGACAGATCTTTTTTATTCTCTTTAAAGCCTCGGAAAGATTACTACTTTTAAATTGACCAAGTGGTTCGGCTAATTCGCCTTCACTATAAGCCAACCCAAAAAAGCAAAGACCAAAATCAATTCCTAAAAATTTCATGAGCTTGCTAAAAAAAATTATATGGCTGGATTAAATAAACGGGCAATGATAATCCCTCTTCTAAGATAAGTGCCGGGCGGCACGCAGGTTACCAGACTTAATGTTTGCTGGTCAAAACGCTGTTCTAAAATATCAATATCTTCCGGTTTGACTTCTTTGTAGAAAACCACTTCATAAATAAATTCGATGCCATCAGAAGAAACTAAAATTTGGTCGCCTTTTTCCAGAGTAGGGATCGTAGAAAAAATGGTTTTATAATCTTTGGGATTGTAAAAGGCCGGTAGGACCGAGTGGCCAAAGATAACCACATTACCAAATTCTCCGGGGAAAGCTGTTCCTGGATATTGGACCAGAGTTTTTTTAACCTCGATACCGCCGACCTCGACAACGGCCTCGTTTATCTTTAACTTAGGGATAGCAAGAGTGTAATGGGTGATTTTACTTGGTGTTACCGGCGGAATGACGGCAGTCGGAAACCAGTTGGTGATAAGATTGTAGTCAATTTCCTCTCCTTGCTGGTTGGGATCTTTTGACTTTTGAGTAAAGGCTCCGGCTACTAAAGGATTGACAAAACCCTGGGCTTCAGCCATGGCTAGTTCCGAGATTGGTGCCACAATCCTCTTCCTTGATTTTTTGAAAACCAAAACTTGGTAAGAAAAAAAAGAATAGCTGACAAAAAAAACTAAACTAAGACCGCAGCAAACAAGGAAGAAAGGGGATATTTTTTTTACCTGAGTAAAAAAGACATACTTTTTGATAAAAAACCTGCCTTTACCTGGTGGAACTTTTATATAGCAATAGAGTGCCATTTATTCTTCTACTTCAGTTTCGATAATGATATTTTTGGAAACAGGCGGTAGTCTTTTTAGTTTACCCAAGAAATTAGGAGTAATCTCGATATCTGCCCGCGTAAAATTGGGTAATTGCTCAAGATAATTTTTAGTATTTTGCAGCTTAAGACCGGTTATGTTCTTTTTTATTTCTTCAAAATTTAATTTTGGAAGCAGGTAAGCCTTAATTAAAACTTCCATCTTTGCTTTGTTTCTCTCTACGGTTATTTTTTTGACCTCAATCTCTGCCCTTTCAGGATCAAAAATAAAATCACCGGGAACATCATTTTTAATCAACGCCGCCAAAACGGTTTGTAAATCTTTACGGTCATAAATAAAGGTTAAAAATTTAATTTTCAGTTTCAAACTTAATTGATCCGTCTCCTCGTCTTTTTCGGCGCTCCACTCTTTGTCTAGTATTTCCTCTTCCATTTTTTGGCTGATAATCTCCTTCCCTATGGCTTTTTCTTCAGACAATTTATTAGTTGTTTTTTCCTTTAGCTCATCAGTAAGCTGAGCCAGTAGGTTTTGGATATCCTCATCTGCTACTACTTTAACTTGGCGACTGGTGCCTCCGGATAAACCGGCCTCGCTTTTGGCGCTAAAAAGAGTTGAGGAGTAGTCTTTGAAAGTGAAAATTGAACCTCCTTCAAGATTTGATTCTGTGCCGATGGAAGCGGCAGCAATCCCACCCGCCTTTTTGCCATAAACTACTTGTTCTCCTTCTTCTTGGCTTTCAGATGATCTGGAAGCAATGATGACCTCTTCATCCAAAATAAACTTAAGGTTTTGTGGTCCTACCAAAACACTTCCTTGAGGAAAAGTTTTTTCTACATCAGTTTTATTGTAGATTATTACTTCGCCTTTGGCCTTATCACCGATAATCTTTTCGCCAGTAGTGGTAGTTGTCTTTTCTCCTTCAACAGTAATCTCTTTTTGCTCTCCGGGAATAGCTTTGTTTTTCTCGTCAACGCTATTGTTGGTAGTATCCACCGTAATCTCAAGTTCCTTGGTGACTGTTTTTGGAGCCAAAAAAACCGTAATCTTGGCTTTAGGAACATACCAGTAAAAGGCAAAACAACCTCCGCCAATAAAAAGTAGCCCCAAAAAACCTAAGATGAAATTTAATCGCTTTCTACCTTGGATAAAGAGAAGACGGAAATTAAAGACAGATTTTTTAAAAAAGGCTAAAATCTTTCCCAGAGCAGAAACTGGTGGTTTAAGACTTGTTTCTGCTGGAGCTTCTTCTAGTTCAGGTTGTGGTTGTTGTTCCTCAGTCGCTTTTTCAATTGGTGGCTCTGGTTTTTTTTCTAACTTAGTTTCCTCCTGGGCGATGTCCTTATCTTGGACAAAACCCAAATCACTGGCACTTACTCCTTTAGCAATACTAAGATCACTGGATTTTTCTGAGGATTTATAATTTTTCAGTGTATCAAATTTTTTCTGCGTTTTCGGTGTTGGTTTTTCTCCGCTGGTTGCCTCTTCTGTTTCTTTTATCTTAAACCCCAAAGACTTAGCAACTTCCGTACCTCCAGCGATCGCCACGGACCTGATGGATTTATTGCTGCCTAGGACCTCTACTTTAGGGAAATGAAGAAAAGGCAAGTCCTCCTGCCAGTTGTATGAAGTTAGTTGTTGTTTGTATTCCTCAAGATCACAAGTGCCATTAAAGATTATCATCCGTGCCGGAAAACTATCTTCTTTCTTGAAGCGGGCTAAACCTTCATTAACATCAGCCGCCAGATCACCACTACGGCCGACAACCTTGGTACCTTTAATTTTTCCTAGCTGGACTAGGCTGATAAAGCTTTGGTTTTCTTGAAGTTGGACAAAAATAGCATTGACTGGAGTACCTTCTTCATTCTTAAGCTGAGTCACTAAGGCTTCCAAACTGAGCACAAATCCTAAGGGTTTTAATTCTAATTTTTGACAGATAAATTTTAAAAGGTCTTTTTTTGCCTCGATGATTTGGTTTTCCTCAATCCAGTCCTTTGGCAGACCAAAGATCATTCCTTTGGGTTCTGTCGTTTGCCCTTCACAAGTGGCGCTGATTGAGTTGTCAATGGCTGTTAATAAAAGATCTTTGTTTGTGCCATCCCACTCTTGTAAAGAGCCGATCTTGATGATTTTTGTTTTAGCTTCCTCAACCGTCCAAAGAGCACTTTTGACTGTTTCTGCCGAAATCTCAACCGCCAGAAATGTTTTTTGTTCTTCTTTTTCTTTAGGTCCGAATTTTGAAATAATTTTTTTTATATTCATTCCAATTCCCCATAAATCCTGCGTTTAC
>DATKWX010000067.1:0-5030 GCA_035529355.1 Bathyarchaeia archaeon | reverse complement strand
GTGGACCGTGCGGGAGTTGAACCCGCGGCCTCTACCATGCCATGATAGCGCTCTGGCCAGCTGAGCTAACGGCCCAGTTTTAAAAGTATTATAATAAATTTATGCCTGTTTGGCAAAGATATTTTATAATTTTCTTTTGCGGTCTTATCTTTTCGTGCCTTAGTACCAGATTAAAACTAAAATCTCGCACACAAAAATTATTAAAAAAGATTGGTTTGATCCTACTTGTTTTTTATGCCAGCTTCCTTTTTTACTTGACCTTGACGCGCTATTATAATTTTTCTTCCGAGGTAATTGACCTTAGCTACTTTCATTCTACCATCAGACAATTGGCCGAGTTTAAAATTCCTCGAGTTTGGGATACACCCCGGCGTTTTGTCTGGGGAGATCATTTTCACCCGATTTTGCTAATTTTTGTTCCTCTTTACTGGTTTTATCAAAGTGCCGGCCTTTTATTTAGCTTGCAAGTACTAATAGTATTATTCGGTATTTGGCCTCTGTATCTTATTACGAAACACAAATTTAAAAGCGATTTTTTAAGCTTGGCTTTTTGTTTCAGCTATCTTTTATTTGGTGGCCTGCAAATGGGCTATAGCTATGGTTGGCACGAAATCATGCTTTTTCCCACCTTTTTCTTTTGGACCTGGTTTTTTTATGAGACAAAAAAACTCAAACGTTATTGGTTTTTTTTAATTCTTACTTTAATGATTAAAGAAGAAGTGGCTTTTATTACTTTTTTTCTTGGTCTTTATCTTTTTTTGGTTAAAAAGGCTAGGAAAATTGGGTTTGGAACAATGGTTTTAGGAGTTTTTTGGTATATTTTGTGCTTTAAAATAGTTATTCCTTATTTCAATTTAGATCATAAGTTTACTTATTGGGGGTATTATCGTTTTACTTTAAATCCTTTAAAACTTTTACAGAATATGATTACACCGGTTAATAAGATTGACACTTTTTTTCATACTTTTGGTTCTTTTGGCTTTTTGCCTTTTTTATCTCCGGTAACCATACTTTTGGTAATTCCTTCTCTGATGCAAAAATTGCTTTGTTCAGATATTGCCCGTTTTAACGGCTTTCATTATAGCAGTGCCATTACTGGCGTTACCCTGGTTGCCTGTGTTGAAGCCTTGGCAAAGCTAAAGAAGCGACCGGTATTTTGGGCTAGTTTTATCTTGTTTGTCAGTTTGTTTACCAATTTTTATTACGGCTACCGGCCTTTGTCATTTTTCCACTTCCGGCTTTCAAAAGTCAGACTTACCGATCATCACAGTTTACTTTATCAAGTAATTAAATTAATACCTAACTCAGCTTCAGTTACCGCCCAATACCAGCTGGCGCCTCATTTTAACCGGCCTTTTGGAAAAATTTTGGATGTACCAACCAAAGATGAACAGCAGGATTTTGTTCTTTTAGACCTTAAACTGCCTTTGGTATTAACCACCCCTAAGGAGCATAGGGAGTATTTGCTTAATTTATCAAACAATGGTTACTACCAGCTTATCTGGGAAAATGACGGTATTTTGTTGTTTGGAAAGATAAAGTAGTTATACAGCCTTCGTGAAAACCCCCGCCGAATCGGTGGGGCGATGAAGCGAACTCCAAAGCTTAAAAAAGTTTTCGTTTCCACCGCCGCTAAAGCTATAGTGGACACGTCGGCGTTAAGAAAACTTGACCAACTTAGAAACCCTGTCTGACCGGCAGGCAGGCCTGCCTACGCAGACAGGTGCGTTTTTTAAACCGCAGAGTTTTCATATTCTTTTAATCATCTAAGTGAATATAACCTGTTTAAAAATATGTTATATAATCGAAACAGATATTTATGAGTGAAGAAACTATTCCGAAGCCCCAATTAGTTTCCGCAGAAAAATTTCCCCAGCTAAGTAAAGCAGAAGGAGAATTTCGAACTTCTCACCCTGATTTTTCGATTACTCACCTTATTGAAAAAACAATGGAGAGGCATGAGTGGAATAACCCAGAAACAGAACCTCATGTTCTAAGCCTTAAGCATTATGAAGAAAGCCCGGTGGTAAGTGGGGAAATTGAAACATGCCTTATAGAGGGGCTTTATGCTCTTGATACAGTAGATCGCACACGCCAAGAATTTCATACGGAAAAAGACCAGTTATTAAAAGAAAAAGTCGATTGGGAGTTTGCGGTTGATCAAGCAAAAAAGATTCCTCCAGAAAGAAATGAGATGATTGAGCAAAGAATTACGTCTCTTCAAAGAGACGTTCAGGATTTAACGAGACTATTAACGCAAGACTTGTCTGCTAGAGAAATTTTAGTTTATTTTTCCCAGCGTCGAGGTTTAGAGAGAGAATTGTTTACTAGCCTCGAAGATTACGTTCAGCTTTATGAACCTTCTGGAGTGACTCAAAGAGTAAAGTCAGTAATACAAAGAGTTTCCGGACCAGACAAGGCAGTAGCTTTAAAAGAAGATTCTCAACTGGCAAGAATGAAACTAATTGATGGAGAATATAGAAGAGTTCTAGACAGACTGAACGGTATTGGTGGCGCTACTCAAGACATGGAAGGAAATTTAGTAAGACAGCAACAACAGCTTTCTCAAGAAGGAAAAATTGAATCTCAACATGGTCCAGAAGAAACAGAAAGCGAATATCTTAGAGGTACAATAGAATTAGCAAAGAGGTCGGCCGAGGATTCTGTTATTCTAGAAAGAGTTAGTGCTTTTACTAAAGCAAATCCAGACATTTCTCAAGCAATTAATTCCTATCGGATGCCCCAAGAGTTAAGGAGTAGGGGATATACTTCTATTTATAGAAATGGTGTTGATTGCGACTTAATTTTTACCAAGATTGAAAAACAACTTGATGTTGATGGAAAAATTACTGAATTAGGTGATACGCTTTTTACTTACCGGTTTGAACAAGCAGTGCAAAAAACGCAAAGAAGATTAGAGAGAGCTTTTACCGCTTACGCTCAAAAAGCCTCGATACTTGATCAGAAAGATAGATTTATGCTGGGGGGGAATGAAGCTACTTATTTCCCGCATTTAACCGTTGAGTCTTTGGCTATACTTGAGGAAATAAGTCAAGAAACCCAATGTTTAGAAGAAGAAATAAAGGGGTGTAGTCAAAAATTGCCGGTTCAGGTGGAAATGGTAGAACCTGTAGCAATAATTGGCAAAGGTTGGGAGAATTTAAGAATAGTTAATTCTGTTGGAGAAATGGCTAAGCTTTTTGAAGAATCAAATATTGCTTTAAACAAAAAGTTACACGAAGGGGTGGTTGTTTCTCATACAGCCGCAATTCCCACCATGAAACTTATTTTAGGTAGAGGGATGGTGCTTTCTAGAGCAGAACAAGATAGAGTTTTTGGTAAGTCAGCCTATACTACAAAAGGGATTAAATCAAAGGTTGGACAGATAGAATATTTTGATATTTCCACCAAAACTAATGGAATTTATGATGAGTTTGCCACAGAATCTGGGGTGGCGGTTTTTCTCCCTTTAGGTGATTTTTTGGCCCGAAACTGTCAGGTGGCTGAAGCTGACGGTTTACACTTATTTTCACCTGACTATCGCTTTACAGATATTCATCGTTCAGGAATGGGGATTAATCTTTCCGAACATCAGCATCTTTTTTTAGTTGTCGAGCGCTCAAAAAAAGAGTGGTTAATAGATTATTTAAAAAGCATAGAATTTCAAACCCAACTTCGAGATGAAAGGGTAAGTTTAGCCTGGAGAGAACAATTTGGAGATTTATCAGAAGAAGCGATTCAAAAATGGTATAAAGGACATGTAGTTGAAATAGAGAAGGTTGATAATGCGGGGGTGGATACTGCCGTGGCCCAGATCAAAAATAAACTAGAATCAAAACCCCTAAAAAGAGGAGCCCTAATTTTGTCTGGAGAAAAAGGTCAAACTCCTAGCAGCCGAGGTGAATTAAATTTACCTTTATATAGATATGCTGTTAATTTTGAGAACGTAAAAGAGGTAGGATAAAAATACCTATAAAATATAACTAATATATTAATCTTTTTTAAACTATCTGGCAAAAACCATTGGTGGTGCTTTGGGCCGCCCCGATAGTTTTTAGTTGGGACCGTGCGGGAGTCGAACCCGGAACCTTTACCATGCCATGATAGTGCTTTCCCGGCAGCTAATTTATTTTCCTCTTTTACCGGAGAACATTTGCATTCGGCGCGCGTCCGCAGCCTTAACTGACAAGTTTTGTTGTATGCCGATCTTTGCCTTAACCCAATCTCTGGTCCGTCTCTTATCAAACTCGTTTAAGAGCTTGGGATAGGTACTCTTTTGCTTAGGGTTTTTCTGAAAAGTCATTAAAATTTATTTTAATTTCGTTTTCTCTTTATGCTCTGTAATCTTACGGCAGCGCTTACACCATTTTTTCAACACCAGTTTTTCCGGTGTATTAACCTTGTTTTTCTCGGTGATGTAGTTTTGGCTTTTGCATTTAGAGCAGACCAAAGCCAAAATAGTTCTTGCGCCTTTTTTTGCCATAATTATTCCTTTTTTTTATTTAACCTTTTAGATTTTTAATTTCATACAAGCGCAGCCATAGCACTCGCGAGTGCATCACAATCGTCTGGGGGTAATAAAAAAAGGCCATCTCCCCCCACTGGATACAAAACCACCTTTTGTTCCAAATTTACAGGACAATCTACCCATTCTGCTATCCCAGTTTCGGGGTCAACCAGAGCTGTTCTAGCAAAAGGTTTACCACCTATAATTGATAAATGTGAGGGTAATTCTAATACTACTGAGGGCATTTTTCCTCCTATTTAAAAACTTGATTTATTATATTATAGCATTTTTTGGGCTTGGATTGGGAATTGAACTTGCGGTCTCCCCGCCGAAATTCATTGAGCCGACGATGGGAATCGAACCCATGGCCTAGTACTTACCCGCCGGCCGTGCCATTTTTGAGCCTGGAGTGGGGATTGAACCCACGGTCTCACCCTTACCAAGGGTGTGCTTTGCCACTAAGCTATCCAGGCACTTTGGCGGGCAGGCCAAGTACTCGCTTTTACACTGTAAATTTTGCGAT
>DATKWX010000066.1:0-7101 GCA_035529355.1 Bathyarchaeia archaeon | reverse complement strand
TCATAAGTCATCTTTGACTTTTGCATTTGGAAAAGCAGGTCCCGATCATACTGTTGAATAATCTGCAAATATTTTATCCGCGATAAAAAATCAGAAAATCCGCTAGAGGTAACCAGGAAATAAAAAGGATTAACTTTGCTTCTTTTGTAGATTTCTTTAATCCGTGAATTGAAAATACGGGAAACTTCATCCAGGGATTTGTCCAAAACCTCAATCTTAACCGACAGTTTAGTGATATCATCCGTTAAAATCTGAAGTTCCTGTTCGGTTTTGGCAATCTGGGCTAAAGCCAAGATTATCTTGTTGTCAAGATAACTGATGGTAGAAAACAAGGTTTTTTGCTGGCCTTGAAGTTCATTGATTTGCCTGGTATACTCTTCAATTTTTTTGTTAAGTTCATTAAGTTTTTCCTCATCACTGGCCGCTAAACTCTGAGGCTGAAAAAAACCAAAAAGCAAAACCAACAAAAAGAGAAAGGAAAAAAAAGAAGCAAATAATGTTTTTTTTATTTCATTCCGCATTTTCTATTTGCGAAGGAAACGGTGAACAGCTAAAAGACTGCCAAAAAAACCGACCACTATCCCCAGAATTAACTGAGCACCTAGAAGAAAAAGCATTAGCCATAAGGGCACCGGCAACAACTCAATGTCTCCCAGCCACGAGATTAAAAAGGGAGTGCTATATAAAAGAAAAATATAGCAAGATGCCCAAGCCAGAAATGAGCCGACCAAACCATAAAAAACGCCCTCAAAGATAAAGGGTTGGCGCACAAAAGCATTGGAAGCTCCAATCAGCTTCATGATCTCAATCTCTTCTTTACGCACCATAATTTTCATGCCAATAATAATAATAATCACCAAAAGCGACTGGAGCAAAAGATAAGAAACCAGCACCAAACCAAATATTTTTATGTTTTTAATCCAAGAAGACAAAGACTTAACGATGTCTTCATAAAAAGCAATATCCTCAACTCCCGGTTGTTTTTCCAAAATTTCTTTTAACAGTATCAGAGAGTCAATCTCCGTAGCGGAAATTTCTATTGAAGGAGGCAGGATTTTATAGTTCACCAGTTCTAATAAAAGCGGGTCGCCCTCATTTTTCTCCCGGTAGATGGCTTCAGCCTCATGAATGGAAACATATTTGAAGTCCGCTAATTTACCCGACCGTTCTAACTCGTTTTTAATCTTGCTTATCTCTGTTTCCGGTATATCTTTACCTTTCTCAAAAAAGGCAATTACTTGCGGCGCCCCTTCAAAATATTTTAAAACTCTCACCGAACCGGCGCTAATAAGGGAAAAAACCGACAGCGCAAAAAAGGTTAAAAACATTATCATGACCGCGGCCAAAGCTTGGTAGGGCGTTCTTCTGATTTGATTCCAGCTGGTTTTAAAACTATTACTCATTTTTCTCCCTTTTTTTGGGATTTTTTGCCTCTTTTTTAGTTTCTTTTTTCTCAACTTTCGCTTTTTGGCCTTGACTTTTCCGCTCCTCCTGATATTTCGCTTCTTTTTTATCAGAAGTCACTTTGCCCTTTTCTAAACGGATTACTCTTTGCCCGAGGTCGTCAACAATACTAACATTGTGAGTGGCAACAACCACAGTCATCCCTTTTTCATTAATTCTTTTCAAAAGATCAATAATCTGCCAAGCGGTATCAATGTCGAGATTGCCGGTCGGCTCATCGGCAAATAAAATCTTGGGGTTATGAGCTAAAGCCCGGGCAATCACTACTCTTTGAACCTCACCGCCGGACAGTTGCTGAGGAAAAAAATCCTCCTTACCCTGAAGGCCAACTAAGGATAAAAGCTGGTCAACCTTTTGGCTGATATCTTCTTTTTTCTGACGAATAATTTCCAAGGCCAAACTGATGTTCTCTTTAACCGTTCGGTCCGGAAGCAGTTTAAAATCCTGAAAAGCGGTCCCGATTTTGCGCCGTAATTGAGGCACATTCTTTTTTTTTAATTTGGTTATCTCTTCGCCGTCCACAAAAACTCTTCCTCGGGTGGGCAAGATTTCTTTAAGCAAAATCCGGGAAACGGTAGTTTTGCCGGCGCCGCAATGACCCACCAAAAAAACGAACTCGCCTTTGTTAATCGTAAAAGAAACATCGTCCAAAACAAGCGTACCGTCGTTAAATTTTTTGCTGACTTTATTAAAAATAATCATGCTTATGACTTTAAAGTTGTTCTGTTAAAAAGGGACGAATCCCTTTTTAATATTTTTCCTTCTTTCGGCAAGTTGTCCATATTGGTCTTGATGAAAGCGCTTTTGGACCTTAAAGGCACGTTGCCGGGAATCTGAATTTCAATATAAGTTTTGTTCTCCGGACTTTAAAGTTGTTCTGTTAAAAAAGTTGTATCTAGTCTAAAACTTTAACCTTACCCACATCCATTAACCAGCCGGCTTTCTTGGCGGAAAATGTTTCTCCCCAAACCTGAACTTCGCGGCCCACAAATTTGTCCAAATCAACGATTGAAGAGGTAAGGTAGACACTTTGCGAATCTCCTCCCGGTCTTTCAAGGTGATGAGATCCTTCGTCGTCTAAACCACCCTTAACTACTTTGCCTTCAGCTGAATCTTTGAAGGTCTTCTCGTCGGCAATACCAACAGTCATCCCTTTGGTAACCTCTTCTTCACCTACGTTTCTGGTAGTCGGCGCTGGCCCGGCTTCCCGAGAAGAAAGAAGATAGCCGGTACCAATACCAGCAGCTATCAAAACAACCAGCACCAAAGCCGTTTTCCATTTAGGTTGTTTTTTAACATTTTTAATTTGACCGGAAATATCCTTTACCAAATCGCTTTTTTCGATTTGATCAATTTTATCTTCAATTTTTTCAATAAACTCTGTCATTTTTTTCCTCCTTTAACAATAATAATACCAGTAAAACAAAACTTTAATCAAGCAGTCTTAACTCTGCCTCTATAAAACTATCCAAATTACCGGCTAAAACCGTTTCCGGGTCTGATTCCTCGTACCTGGTCCTAAGATCTTTAACCATCTTATAAGGATGTAAAACATAAGAACGGATTTGATTGCCCCAACTCGGAGCTTTGTGCTTACCTTTGATTTGCTGCATCTTTGCCTTTTTTTCCTGCTCTTTGATTTCCCAGAGTTTAGCCCTTAAAATTTCCAGGGCAATTTTCCGGTTCTGTTCCTGAAATCTTTGCGTCTGCGCTTCAACCACGATCCCAGTGGGCCGATGGGTTAACCGGACAGCAGTGCTGACTTTATTGACATTTTGGCCGCCATGACCACCAGATCTAAAGGTCTGCAATTCCAAGTCATCTTCATTAATTTTAACCTCGCTATCATCTTCTATTATGGGCAAAACCTCAACCAAAGCGAAAGAGGTTTGTCTTAGCCGATCGGCATTAAAAGGCGATTGCCGGACCAAACGGTGAGTTCCTTTTTCCCTTCTCAGCAAGCCGTAAACATACCGGCCTTCAATTCTTAAGCTGACTTTTTTCAAGCCCGCTTCTTCTCCCGGCCTCTCTTCAATCATCTCGGCAGACCAACCTTTTTTCTCCGCATACTTAAGATACATGCGCAAAAGCATCTGCGCCCAATCGCAGGCTTCGGTTCCGCCTTGGCCGGCCTGGATGGTCAAAATTGCATTAGCCGTATCATATGGTCCGCTTAAAAAAGCTTTTTTTTCTAATTGCTGGATGTTTTTTCTTATTGTTTTTTCCTCTTCCGGGCCTAGCTTCTCGGAAAGTTGGAACTGAAGTTTATCAAAAAGGCTAACCTCTTCCTGTATTTCTGCTAGGGTACGCATTTTAGTGGCCGCTTTCTTATGGTCCTGCCAAAAACTCTTATCCAGGCTTTCCGCTTCAAGCTCTTTAATCCTAGCTCTTTTTTCTTCAAGATCAAGCTTTGTTTTTAGACTTTCAAGTTTGTTTTTTAAATCGTTGATTTCGTTAAGTTCGTTGTCCTGCATCATAGGGAAACCTTTAATTTTCTTTTAACCACTGCTCGCAAATCTCGCGATACATCTGCTTCCTAACCTCTTCTTTAACCTTTTCTATTCCCTTCTGGGGCAGATCTTTGCTTTCTTCGATCTTTTCTCCGATGATTTGGTTTACCTTTTCGGTGGCTTCAGTGATGGTTTCCTGAGAAATAATTTTGGCGGAGAAATCTTTTATCTGGTCAGTGATTTCTCCTTCTAAAATCTTTACCTCACCTTGTGTTGCTTCACCCAAAATATCCTTTTTTTCGTTTTTATCTTCGCTGCCGGATCTAACAAAAAGCTTTTGGGAAACTTGCCTGATTTTATCATTTACCCGAGGGTCGAAAGAACCAGCCAAAACAACCGCGCCCAAAAGAAGAATCAGAATAGCCAGGGCTTTTTTTATTATTTTCATTTCTTAAAACGTATTACTATTTTAGCGCTTTTAGAATGTTTTATCACCTTCTCCCATCCCCCTTTCCGACCCCGCCCCTTTCCCTTTCCGATTCCCTTTCCGATCCGGGATCGGATTACTCGAGACGATCCTGGTAATACTTAGCATTGGTCAATCAAATGTCAAATGCCTTATATTCTTTAGTTCCCGTTGGTAATCTTTCCTGTCTAAAACAAACTTTTTATAACTTTTAGCAGATTTAAAATCAACCATCACATCAGAAGGGTCAACTAAATCAGACTGCTCTTCCTTAAGGTAGATTTTGTAGGAAGAATAAGGGTAGTTTATCGGGTCTTCTACAAGATAACTGGAAACAGGGTTTAAATTAATGTAGCGGCTTAAGTGTATTAGTTGTTCCTGTGTTTTGACTCTAACTGCTTTAAACCTACTTTCAAAAACAGGACCTTTTTGTTTATGCCTCAGGTTAAAGTAATGAGAATAGCTGTTGTTTAATTTTTGAATAAAATTTTTTATCCCGCTTTCTTTAAGCTGAGTAAGGATAAAGTGATAATGATCGGGCATTATACAATAGGCAATAATCTTGGTTAAGGCTTCATTAAGATTGATTTGGTATTTATTCTTTTGTTGCCTGAAAATAGAGAATTTAACCGCAGGGTTGGATTGTAAATAATATCTTACCGCCATCAGGAATAACTCAAATTCTCTTTTATTAGTATATAAAGGTGAATGCCTAATGCTTCTACTAAAAATATGGTATGTTTCTCCCGTAGCTAAGATTATATTTCGGAGGGCCATAATAAAATTAAAACGTATATTACCGGTTTCGTCAAGAGGTGACCGATCCCGGATCGGATGATGATCGGATGATCCGGATGGTTTGTTTAGCCGAACATCAGCCATTCGTGTTTGAAAATAAGCAAAATACCAATAAGAAGCATCACTACCCCGCCGAAAAGCCGGGAAAAACGAGCGTATTTACTCTCTATTCCAAAAGCCTTAAGCGTAACCATGGCGATAAAGAAAACCACAAGGTCGTCAAACATGTAAAAGAAAATATAACCTAAAAGATATGAATAATATTTCCATAAAGGAAGTTTGTTTAAACTCAACACTTGAGTATAAACTGCCGGTAAACCAGCAGAGCAAATCAGTTCCACCAGATTAACAGCAAAAGCAAGAAGAATAATTCCGGCTAAACCTATAAAAAAATTTGGTTGCTGGGTAACTGCCCGCAACTTTTCAAAGGTCTTCTTTCTTTTTTCATTTTGCACTACCTTACAACCACCCTCTTTGTCTTTAAAATATTCCCGAATATTAAACCCTCCGGCTGCTAAAGCTACCAACCCGATCAAAATCCTTATCCATAAAATAATACCGGCAAATAAAAAGAAATTAAGCCAAGCAGCCATAAAAAGATAGTAAACCGCGGCTGAGGTGACAATAAAAGCCGACCCCAAAATCCACATTTTTTTTCTGTTTTCCATACCTAAAAGCAGGCTGATCAAAAATAAAAGCGTCCACATGGCACAGGGGTTAAAACCATCAAGTAAACCCAAAACTAAAGTCAGTAAAGGCAAGGAGATGTTTTTCGTTCTTACCTCTCCTAAAATCGGCAGTTTGATTGTCTCGGGAATATTTTTTTCCGTTTCCAGACATTCTTTTATTTCAGGTTCTTTTTGGAAAATATCAGTGCAGCCATTTTTAAAAACATCCTTAACCGCTTTTTCTATTTGCTCACCTGTAGTTTTTTCATCCAGGAAACCAACAAAATGATGATTACCGATAATTGTCAGAGGAGTAGGCCCGATACCTATACCAAGTTTTGTACCTGCCTCCTTCCACAACTCTATACTTTCAGCTTGAGATATCTCCAAGTTCACTATATTTAACTGAGGATATTTACGATCTAATTTCTCAAGAAAAATCTTTTCCCGAGCACAATGAGGACAACTTTGGCTCCAGAAAAAGTAAAGGTTAATTTTATTTTCCTGACCAAAAGCAGGCAAGGCCAAGAGCAAAAACAAAACCAAGCTAAAAAGACTCAAAAACAGCTTTTTTATCATTTATTCTTGTGTTCTAAAATAATCTTGGTTAATTCTTCTTCTGATTTTTCTCCAGCCAAACGAAGAATTTCCTTCCCGTTTTTGTTGAAGAAAATAAAAACCGGTAACTTCTCGCTTTGGATATTGAATTTTTTTACTTTTTCTTCGTCCTCGTCAAAATCCAAATACTCGGTTTTAAGCCATGGGTTTTCCTTTTCAATCTTAAGCCATCTTGGTTTCATCACCAGGCATCCCGAGCACCAAACAGCGCCAATTTTAATGACTTTCATAGGCCTATGATATCATATTAACTTAAACCCACCAAAAGCTCTAAACGCATTTAGGCGGGCAAGGAAAATTTGCAAGGTTAACTTTTTTTAAGAACCTCTATAAGTTTTTTAAAGGGGACAGAAGCAACTGCCAAAACCTTATCTCCGGCACCATAATAAACCAATAACTGGCCTTTTTTTACTACCGAACCGCAGGAAAAAACAGTTTTGGCTCTTAAACCTTCATTTTCGTAAATTTCCTCCGGTTCTAAAATAGGATAATCCAGGCGGGACAAGACCTTGTCCGGAGAATGCAAATCCAAAAGAACCGCACTTAAACGGTATTTGTCGTCATAAGCGGAAAGTCCATGGTAAATTAATACCCAACCTTCCTTGGTTTTGTGAGGCGGTCCGGCAATGCCGATTTT